>CAIQIE010000202.1 GCA_903871805.1 uncultured Planctomycetaceae bacterium
CCGCTGGCGAATCCATTCCCTGCGATGCGAGTAGTCTTTTTTCGACTGGCGATCCTTCCCGCACAAATGCGTCCTGCGGACACAGCGGTTGACAACATGGAATACCTGAATTTCCCCGTCCGCAACGATCTCTCGACGATTGACCCGTGGCATACCTGTCGCTCCGCAAAATGCCATTGGAAGCCCCCCATGCGTGACAATAAAAAGACTCATCTCCTCTGTCAAGGTGCCTGGCACCTGTTATCCGCACCTCTGTCAAGGTGCCTGGCACTTGTTATCCTCTCCCTGGCACCTGTTATCCTCTCTCCCGCGGCTCCGAGACGCACCGTACGGATCTCTGCGCATGCCAATCCCCAATCCCTGTCGGATGTGATACACTGGAAATCGCGGCTGGATTATCGACTCGGATCGCCCCGGGCCAGAACCGCCGCGTACAAAAATTTCCACGGGGCTTCATCAAACAGCAACGTAACACAGCAGGGCCAGCCACCTATGTCGCTCAGACGGATCACATCGCGGGAATACAAGGTGATGCTGGATCACCGCCTGTTTGCTGATCGCCGTGTAGGCCTACGGGAATTGCAGCAAGTTCTGGAAAACCTGCTGGAATGCCATGATATGAAGCTACAGGGCGTCTTTGGCAATTCGGAAAAACGGAAGATCGCCTTTCTGGACACCCCCTCCGGCCTGTTGCGCCGCAGCCAGTTGATTCTCAGGCATCGCAGGGACCGCGACAGCGAAGGGACCGGCGACTTTACCCTGAAGTGTCGTTCCGAAGATCGATACTTCGCTGCGGGTATTGACCTGCAGCCACTCGAAGGCGTCCCATGGAAAAGTAAGTTTGAAGAAGACATCGCTCCCCCATTTTCCAGCCGTTACTCTCAGTCAGTCACTGTCAGCGACAGGCGAGTCCGGAAGCCGAACAGGCTGAGTCAGATGGCAGCAATCTTCCCGGCACTGGGTTGCCTGAAAGATTCTGATCTCAGGACAGACGGGGACATGACGCTGACTGTTGTGCGTGATTTTCGACCGCGTGAACGAGTTTATCGGGGCCTGAAGTTCTGGTTATCCGACACGCTGCCCGCTACGGTCGCCCTGATTCTCTGGGGTATGACGTGGAAGAGCCCCGCGCTGTGTGCGGAACTTTCCTTTCGCTTCGGCGATCCCAAAGAACACTATGCATTCCCCGTTGTTACATCCGCACACGCCCTGTTTACCTCGCTGCAAACCCAACCCTGCTGCCGGCCTAACTCGCCGACCAAGACACAATTGGCATACGGGGAGACAACCTGAACGCAACACCACCAAAATGCATCGTGCCATAATCACCAACAGAGCGTCACTCCGTTGCAGTCTGCGAATCGTGACAACGAGCGATTCAACAGCCTCAATCAGGTGGCGTTCGAATTATTGTTTTATTGCCGTTGACGAGCCTGGTAGTGCCTTGCGGCGCAGACGCAATTGCGTTGGGTTGGGTTGGTGCATTACACCGGAAATCCAGTCGCGCAACCCTCAACATAAGCCAGCACATCAGGCACTTCGGAAAAGCCACTGCAGATGCTCGAAAGAGGTCACTCGTGCAGGAAGCAAATCCACCGGATTGCCGACAGTGCAGTGACCGTCATCCTGAAACGTCGCCTATCCGGTCCGCAATAGAGTGTCCGATTCAGAAGTCTCGACGCGGATCTTTACCTGCCTGAGGTATCCTCCAGCATCAGGAGATCTTTCCATGCCCAGCGATAAAGATTTCTTGAGTCGGTGTAGCGTGCCTCCGACGCCGCTGACCCGAGGACCACGACAATCAGCGGCCTACCGTTCCGTTGCCCAATGGAAACGAGGCAGGATCCGGCTTTATCTGTCGTCCCCGTTTTCACACCCTCAAATCCTTCGATCTCCAGCAGCTCGTTGGTGTTTTTCCAGACAACGAATCGGCTGTAACCACCCGGGCCTGCCACCATCGCTCCGCGCTGACGTGTGGATGTCACACGACGCAGCAGCTCACTGCCTCGCATCGCTCTTGCCAGAAGCGACAGATCCATGGCGGTCGAAAGATGCCGCGGATCGGTCAGCCCGTGGGGATTTTCATAGTGCGTCTGTGACATTCCGAGGCGGATCGCTTCGGCATTCATCGCCAGCACAAACTGTTGCATCGGATCCTCGGATACCTGTTGGCCTTCCGGAACAGTCAGCTCCAGTTCC
>CAIQIE010000203.1 GCA_903871805.1 uncultured Planctomycetaceae bacterium
ACGACGTGCCGACAGTGGGTTTGATGTTGTAAGTGGCAATTGAGAAACACTTTAGCGTTATCTGGAAGTTTGGAAGAAGAACCGTTGGCGGTGTGCGGCAGTCGTTTTGGCAGCCTGCGACCGAGGGTTGCCCGTCCGAGTGCGGCTTTGCATGGCAAGAGTCCTTCAAGACATCGTTGGCCGTCCGCGATTGCTTCGTCACGGGAATTTGTTCCTGGCTGGACAGAAGGTTTTCCAGCTGTGTCGCATTGAGTCTGTCCCTTGCAGGAGCGATTACCTGGCGGGGTCCGCATGGTGGACGATTAGCCAGTGCCGACTAATGCGTTGAGTAAATCCCAGTAAAAGCTGCGAAATTCAATGATTTGCAGTAATTTTTTCGTGCCGGCCGCGTTCTTCTGCGTAAGGTGCCTTAACGTCAATGGTTTTCAGTCCTGTGTGAGTGGGCTCGTCGCAGAAATGCTTTCTGACGCGATCAGCATTGGTGTGTTAACGGCGGCCGTTGCTGTTGTGATGTTAGGAAGAGTGTGGATTCAGAAGCGGTTTTGCCACTGCGAGTCGCGTGGGGTGCGGAGCCGAGGTGGTACACCAAAGGAAGGTGTCAAATGCTGGTCTTGAGCCGTAAAGTGGGCGAATCAATTCAGATTTCCGGTGACATTAAAGTCACTGTGACGCAGGTACGCGGTGGGCGCGTGCGTCTGTCAATCGAAGCACCAGCGTCCGTTCGCATCGCCCGCAGGGAAATCATGATGAAACAGGAGGACGAGACAGAGAAAAGCTCGGAGTCTGATCCATCGGTTCTCTCCGAAAATCCGCTCTGAATCCGATCGCCTCGCTCTGTCCTCAACCCGCATTGTCGCGGGATGTCGGCCCTGCCCTTGCCGCAGCAGAGTTGGCTCCAGCGGTGAGTGTTCGCCGTCCCTGTAACGGCCGCCCCGAAAAGTTTGGCCGCGCCTTATGGTGATCCGTGTGGTGTGGTCGCCTGTTGACTGGACGTTTCCCCCGTTATCAGCGTTGGCAGCCTGTTGCAATTTGATCGCCGGACTTGCGGCGGAGCCGAACCTTGATTCGGTGCTTTTCAACAGGCTGCAAGGTCTCCGCTGATTGGCAACCGCGTCGTGCCACGTTTCCTTGAACGCCAGTGCTCCGCAACCGTCTGAGGCCCTTGAACAGGATGCTGGCAGGGAATCCCGCGTCGACATCGTTGACGATGCGGCCCGCTGCCGGTAGTCTGTACACAGTACTGTGTCCTATTTCGGGTCAGAGACAGACAAAAAGAGTCATGCGAACACTGTTGCTTAGCCTGAGCTTGCTTCTGCTTCCGTTGTGAGGCCTCGGGTGCGTCTGCAGTGAATTCAAGCACACCCTGAGGCTAAATCCTCAGGGTTTTTTTGTTCACGCCTTGCGGTTCCATGGGATTGAAGGTGGACGCAGGTGTGCTGACGATGATCGCGAATTCCTGACGTAATCCTGGAAGTTCGGAGTGGTTGTGATGACTGGTGACAGGATTGTGATTTTTGACACAACGTTGCGGGACGGAGAGCAATCTCCTGGCTGCAGCATGAATACTCGTGAAAAGCTGGAGGTGGCTCGGGCCCTGGTGGAACTGGGAGTCGACGTCATCGAAGCTGGGTTCCCAATAGCATCGCCCGGAGATTTCGACGCAGTCTCTCAGATCGCTGCGAAGTTCGGGGATCGGACAACGATCTGCGCATTGGCAAGAAGTCGGGAAGACGACATTGCAAAGGCTAAAGGGGCGCTTGCTGCCGCGGAGAAACGCCGAATTCACGTGTTCCTTGCCACCAGTGCAATTCATCGCGAATTCAAATTGAAAATGGATAAGGCACAAATCATTGAACGAGCTGTCAGTTCTGTGAAGCGGGCCAAGGAGTTCTGCGACGACATCGAGTTTTCGCCGGAAGATGCCGTCAGAACAGAATTGGATTTCCTCTGCGAGGTTGTCGAAAAAACCATCGCCGCCGGTGCTACAACGGTCAACATTCCTGACACCGTTGGCTATGCCACACCCAGTCATTACTTTCGTGTCATCTCCCACCTGAAGCAGCATGTCCCGAATATTTCGAGGGCTGTGATCAGTGCACATTGCCATGACGACCTTGGTCTGGCAGTGGCCAACAGCCTATCCGCGATAGAGGCAGGGGCACGCCAGGTGGAATGCACCATCAATGGCCTTGGAGAACGTGCGGGCAACGCCGCTCTGGAAGAAATTGTCATGGCAATTCGAACCCGGGGCGACTATTACAAGTGCCATACCAATATCAATACGCAGCGGCTGTATCCCACCAGCAATTTGGTTTCAACTATTACCGGAATGAAGGTTCAACGGAATAAGGCGATTGTGGGACAAAACGCCTTTGCTCATGAGGCGGGGATTCATCAGCACGGCGTCCTTCAGGAACGCTCGACCTACGAAATTATGCGGCCGGAAGATGTCGGCTATGTCGGGCAGAATCTGGTGCTGGGCAAGCACAGTGGTCGACATGCCTTTCGCGATCGCGTAGTCCAGCTGGGGTTTTCTCTGGATGATGCGTCACTCCAGCGAGCCTTTGACGACTTTATTGCCCTCGCTGACAAGAAGAAGGAAGTCTATGACTCGGACATCACTGCCCTGATCGAGAACCGGATGAGTGAAGCGGCAGAACGCTGGACTCTGAAGCGTTTTCATACCTCTGCCGGAACCGGAATGATTCCCACCGCAACGCTGGAACTGCAGTGTGAAGATCAGCCGGCCGTTTGCGATGCTGCCACGGGCGACGGTCCTATTGATGCTGTGTTTCGAGCCATGGAACGCATTATGGGGCTGAGTGCACGTCTGGAAGAATTTGAAGTGAAGAGCGTTTCAGAGGGCAAGGACGCGTTGGGTGAAGTACGCGTAACGATCGAGGCCAATGGCAGGCACTACCCTGGCAAGGGCGTCAGTACAGACGTTATCGAAGCAGCAGCTCAGGCCTACCTGAAAGCACTGAATCGGGCGGACGCTGATCGGATTTTACCGGCGGAAAGTTCGACGCAGGTTCAAGCGAAGGTGTGATGGGCAATTGGTGGGCAGTGGGCAGTGGGCAGTGGGCAGTCAGCTGACTGCTGACTGCTGACTGCTGACAAGACTCATTTCACAGGAATGAGCAGATATAGTCGGTAATTTTGGTGACTTTGAGCAGGAAGAAGGAATTGCCGGCGACGTGAAATGACTGACCGCCCTGGATCGGATGCCATTCCGTTTCGTTTGCGGCGCACCATGTCAATTCGCCGGACTGAATTTCCATTAATTCAGGTTTTCCTGTGTTAAATTTGTATTCGCCGGGCAGCATGATCCCCAGCGTCTTGGTGCTGCCGTCCGGAAACTCCACGGTCCGGCTGGTGACTTTTCCGTCAAAGTAGACATTGGCGGCTTTGACGACTGAAACCCCTTCAAACCTGCTCATCAACCTGTTTCCCGAAAGTGTGCAAATCGGCCTGTTTACTGGAACGGACGCAAGCTCGGCTTTCCGATTTTCCTGTTGAACCGATTTCAAAGTCAGTACCCCGGAATGTCCGAGTAAGGAAAGGGTAGCGAGTTGACGTGGGCTTAGAAGTGCAGTGTGCCGGCAAAAAGAATTTTCTGAGACCGGCGAATGTCTTTTTATTCGGTAACGTCAGCGGCTCTTCCCATTTTGGCTCGGTTTTTCACCATGACGCAGGCCTGTTCATGAGTCCCCAAACAACTCTCCCACCACTGATCTTTCAACCGGTTCTTCGTCGGATCCGTTGGGGGGGGAGAAAACTACAGACACTTCTTGGGAAGGCGCTGGGGCCTGAATCTGATTATGCGGAAAGCTGGGAGCTTGCTGATCACGCAGAGGGCATCAGCTGCATCACTGAAGGCGGGCTGGCCGGAGTGACTTTGCCTGAACTGATCCGTTCGGTTCCAGAGCAGTTGTTTGGCCGTCAAGCGGGGTTTAGTCAATTTCCCCTGCTGATCAAGTTTCTGGATGCGAATGACTGGCTGTCGCTGCAGGTACATCCCAATGATCAGCAGGCAAAGACATACAACATTCGCGAGAATGGTAAGACGGAATCGTGGGTGATCGTGCACGCGGAACCTGGCAGTCGAATTGCTGCCGGACTGAAATCGGGTGTGACAGCCCTGCAGCTGCGTGACGCGCTCGGCGGGTGTGATCTGGAGGACCTGCTGCACATGATCCCGGTGACGGCTGGTGACTGCATTTTTGTTCCAGCGGGGACGGTCCATGCACTGGGGCCAGGAATTGTGCTGGCCGAGATTCAGCAGCAGAGCAACCTGACGTTTCGATTGTCTGACTGGGGGCGCGTCGACTCAAACGGGTTGCCTCGCCCGATTCATGTTCAGGAATCGCTGGACTGCACCGACTTTCTGAGGGGGCCTGTTGATCCAGTCATCCCGGTTTCTCTCTGTGATAATGATCATGCCTTTGAGGAACTGGTTCGGTGTTCTTACTTTGTCATCCGACGCCACGAAAGCGTGAACCCGTTCGGAATTCCTTCCGATAACAGGTTTCGCATTCTTATGTCATTAAATGGTCGGGCGCGTGTGGAGACTTCTACTGGCAATGTGTCGCTGGTAACGGGGCAAACCGTGCTTTTGCCGGCCTGTTGTGAAGGCATAAGACTGATTCCAGAAGATCGATTGACGGTTTTGGAGGTATCCTGTCCCTGATGGACCTGCCTGAATTGCGGATTTCAGAGGCGTGATGTGTTTTCACATCACCGAATTGGTCTCTGAAGTTCCAGTCTTCGCCTCTGGAATCGGCGTTTGGGTGTTGATTCCACGGGGCAGACTGTGTCCTGTGGAGCGGGTTTCAGCGGTGCGGGGATCGCATGTTCCGTGTGTCCCAGCCGGTAGACCGTGCCGAATGGTGGCCCCGCTATTTCTGATGTTTGTCGGGCAAATCCGGCTTTTGTTGAGTGTCACTGTGTTCCGGTCAGTATCTACGACCGGCACCAATTCCGCTGGAACTTGCCTTGTTTTTTGCGGTGGGCTTGAGTCGAACGAGTTGTCCCATCAGGATACCTTTCCACGCGGCAGGCTTTTCCGCGTTATGTTGATTCTGCCTCGGCCTTATTCAAGGAGCCGCTTTTCATGTCTGCGGATACCGTCCTGTCTCTTTACCGTACTATGCAGATTATCCGGCAGACGGAGGAGGAGCTGGCACGCTGCCATCAGAAGGGGCTGGTTCACGGAGCCTGTCACACGTATGTGGGTCAGGAAGCGATTGCCAGCGGCGTCTGCGCCCATCTGGGGCCGGCGGACAGTGTGTTCAGCACCCACCGTGGCCATGGGCATGCCCTGGCGAAGGGGATGCCGCCTCGGGAACTGATGGCTGAACTGTTCGGACGCATCACTGGGTGTTCGCGGGGGCGTGGTGGTTCGATGCACCTGTTCTCACCCGAGATTGGAATGATGGGGACGAGCGGGATTGTCGGCCCCTGTATTCTTCAGGCCTGTGGCGGCGGTTACAGCTCGAAAATTCTGAAGAATCAGACCGTCGGAGTGGCATTTTTTGGTGACGGGGCTGTGAACAACGGTGCGTTTCATGAAGGCCTGAATATGGCCAGCATCTGGAAACTGCCAGTCTTGTTTATCTGCGAAAACAACCAGTACGCCACGGAAGTTCCGTTTGCCTATTCCAGCGGCAATCCCTCCGTGGGCAATCGAGGGACTGCGTATGGCATGCCGGGCTTTGAGCTGGACGGAAACGATGTTGAAAAAATCTCTGAGGTGGCGTCTGCCGCGATTGGCAGAGCCCGCCGAGGTGAAGGTCCGACGCTAATCGAATGCAAAACCTACAGGACGCGGCCTCACTCCGAGGGCATGGGCGATTTCACCTACAGAACGCGGGAAGAAGTCGAGCAGTGGAAGCAGCGCTGCCCGATTCAGCGACTTCGCGCTGCCCATCCGGAGTTGGCAACAGAATTTGATGTGATCGATGCCGAAGTGAAGACTCTGGTGGCGGAATCGCGGGCGTTTGCAGAGACCAGCCCGGTGCCAGAGTCCTCCATTGCGACCACGCATGTGTATTCGAATCAGGCGCCTGCCACCGCCCGGGTGTCGGCTGCGCCTGCCCAGACGACGCGACAGGTCAGCTACAGCCAGGCGACGCTTGAGGCACTGACTTTCGAGATGGCACGTAATCCGGCCATCTTTGTGATGGGCGAAGGGATCGGTAAACGTGGCGGAAACTTTGTCACTACCAAAGGGCTG
>CAIQIE010000204.1 GCA_903871805.1 uncultured Planctomycetaceae bacterium
ACGCCTGACCATGGCCAGAGCCAGATCACTGTCGAGCCGACGTTCGTGAAATTCGTCAAAGACGACCACCGTGGTGTCTTCGAGAAACGGATCGTCCTGCAGGCGACGCAGCAGGACGCCTTCGGTCACGACCAGAATTCGAGTGCGGCTGGAGACGGATTCTTCAAAGCGAACGCGAAATCCGACGGTCTGACCAACGCGTTCCTGCCGTTCAAACGCCATTCGTGCGGCGGCCGTGCGGGCCGCGATCCGGCGCGGTTCCAGCATGATAATCCGGCCGTCGCCGGCAATTCCGGAATCCAGCAGAGCAGGCGGGACACGGG
The DNA here is from genome assembly GCA_903871805.1 of uncultured Planctomycetaceae bacterium. Lineage (GTDB taxonomy): Bacteria > Planctomycetota > Planctomycetia > Planctomycetales > Planctomycetaceae > SXXK01. The sequence goes on from CAIQIE010000204.1 coordinate 324, forward strand.
TCGTTTTTCCGGCCCCGGCTGGTGCTTTGAGCACCGCGCAATTGCAGTTCCGAAGGGCGTCAAGCAGTTCCGGCAAAGAATCGTCAACGGGAAGATGGGAAAGCATGTGAGCCGCAGCACCGTCAGGAAAACAAAGAAATCAGAAGCCACAGGCAGATCCGGGATGTCGTTCAGAGCAGAATTCGTGGTGGGCAGAAGAATCTGGTCAGCGGGAAGAGTGCTGTCAAAGAGAAAGACCCGCAGCGGCGGAGCCACAGCGGGTCTTTCAAGTCAATGATCCGGGTGGGTCTTAGTCACCGAATGCTGCGTCGAAGGCGCGTCCGGATGGCTGGAAATCCACGTTCTTGCAGAACTGTGCCGCTTCGGCAGCACCGTGCTCTCGATCCATACCGCTGTCTTCCCATTCCACAGACAGCGGGCCGGTGTATTTTGCAGCATTCAGCGCGCGAATGATTTCTTCGAAGCGGACGCCGCCACGCCCTACGCTGCGGAAGTCCCAGCCGCGACGCGCGTCGCCGAACGACAGATGACTGGCCAGAATTCCCGTTCGGCCATTCAGCGTCACGGAGGCGTCCTTCATGTGAACGTGATAGATGCGGTCCGGGAAGCTGCGAATGAATTCCACAGGGTCTACGCCCTGCCAGATCAGATGGCTGGGGTCAAAATTAAATCCAAATTCTTTGCGACGATTGAGCGCCTGCAGGGCGCGTTCGGCCGTGTAAATGTCAAACGCAATTTCCGTAGGGTGGACTTCCAGTGCGAATTTCACTCCGCAGTCTTCGAAGACATCCAGAATGGGATTCCAACGTTCAGCCAGCAGCTGATAGCCCTTTTCGATCATGGATTTCGGCGTCGGAGGAAAGTCATAAAGCAGATGCCAGATCGAAGACCCGGTGAATCCATTGACCACCCCGACGTCAAGTTTCTGCGCAGCACGCGCTGTGTTTTTCATTTCTTCTGCGGCACGCTGATTCACGCCGGCAGGATCACCGTCGCCCCAGACGTAGTCTGGAAGAATGGATTTGTGACGCAGGTCAATATTGTCCAGAACAGCCTGACCAACCAGGTGGTTGGAAATTGCGAACAGTTTCAGGTCGTGTTTTTCCAGCAATTCCCGTTTGCGGGCGCAGTAGGAGTCGTCTGACAACGCTTTGTCCACTTCAAAGTGATCACCCCAGCAAGCCAGTTCCAGCCCATCATAGCCGAAGTCTCTGGCTTTTTTGCAAAGCGTTTCCAGGGGAAGGTCAGCCCACTGGCCGGTGAACAATGTGACAGGACGAGCCATTCGATTTCTCCCAGGTGGTTTTTACGCGAGTGTTCGGATGTGTGGAATTCAAAGTCAGCTTTGCTGCAGTGGTTTCCCGCGGGACCACTGCGGTCAGAGCCTGCAGACGCCACAACTTACAATTCCGGAGACTGATGTCAAACCTTTCGGAATACAGAGTGAGTTGAGAGGAAGAAATCTCGGACCAGTACGATTTATTGTAACCCCTGCCTGGGTAGTTTGCCGGTCGTTCGCTTGCTATCCATCAATTCCTGCAGCGTCGTGTCACCATGGGCTGCAATGTGCAGGTGCAAAACTTACTGAGCGACAGTCCCAGGCTTTTCGGGAATTCAGGGCAACGGGTTGGCCAAACTTTGCTGGTCCAGTTCGTTCTGGTCGCGACAATTGTCAATGCCCCCCTTCAGAGTTCGGAAAATGATGTGGACGCTTGTTCATATTGTGTAAGGGAAACCCCGCTTTACCTGAGGATTTGCGGTTCTTTCGCTGTACTGAACTGTTGAAAAAGGACAGACTCGGCGGCGTGGCAAAAGTGGTCTGGTTTCCTGTGCCTCAGAAGATTTTGGACCTGATCGCTGTTTGTCATCCGATGGACATTCGAAATTTTGGTGCCATGGAGTTGTTGTGTGAAGGTGACTGAAGTCCGAATTAAATTGATCAACGACATCGAGGATCGCCTGCGCGCCTTTTGCTCGATCACACTGGATGGTGAGTTTGTTGTACGCGATCTGAAGATTATTCAGGGGCTTCGTGGATGTTTTGTGGCAATGCCAAGCCGCAAGATTCTGGAACGATGCGTGAATTGTCACGGTAAGAACGAGATCAAGGCTCGTTTTTGTGCGAACTGTGGAACGGCGTTGTCGGCGACACCGGTCGAGGTAGGCGGGCGGACCAGATTGTTTGCCGACATTGCGCACCCCATAAATGCGGAATGTCGAGAACGAATTGAAGGATCGGTACTTTTGGCATTTGAAGAAGAAATGCAGAAGTCCCGGCAGCCCGGTTATACGTGTCGTTACGACGATTATGACGAGTAGCGGGACCGAGCACAGACTCGTCCATGCGGCTATCGAGTTTGCGGAATTGCGCGGCGGTCCGGCGATTGCTGCTCCCAGGTGTCAATCGGTGGAAACTTCTGTTTCCGGGGAGTGTCGAGGCAACAGGATCTTGCCGGAAATGCGTCGATCGAGTCCAGATTCGCCCTGATACCCTGTTCTCGTCAGCCGATACGAATTCCTGGGATGATCTGGAGTCAGGATCGCTTTGCGCCGCTCGCTGCAGCAGACCTGTGATCGCCGAGTGTGATGGAGACAAAAGTCATGAAGATTTCTGGCGTGGGTTGCGCTGCAGTCCTGGCATGGGCGGTTTTGCTGACTTCGCCACAGATAGCCAGGGCCCAGACTGGCGGTGGTGTTGCGACTTTGCGGGCTCCCGTAAAAGCCACTCAAACTCGCAGAACGCTGACACTGGAGATTCTGATCCAGTCGCAACCGGCGTACAGGGTGAAGGCGCAGGAGTGGGGTCGAATCCTTCAGGAGTTGGGCTACGCGCCGCGTTTTCGGGAGGCAATTCAGGGGGAAAAGATTCGGATTGAAGAGCAGCTTCAGGACGGTCGGGACTCTGTGTTGGTGGTCGGTGGAATGACGCCGGGGGGGGCACTGAAATTCTCAGGAAGAAATTTTACGGTCTCAGAACGCGCGGACCTGGGTAAATACCTGGCGGAATTGAAGGAACATGGTGCGGGCGGCCTGCCGGCCGGAAACCCGCGTTGGGGATTGACAGAAACTCAGTTTCAGGAGTTCGTGAAACTGATGAATTCGCCCCTGGAGAACGCTGTGGAATTGTCCACCGCGGGCGGAACTGTGCGCAGTCTGGGTTTGCCGGCGGAAGTGAGTGTTGTCTTTTCCGAGACTGCGTTTGCAGTGTCGTTGCAGACGCGACCTGATTTTGTCCCGGAGAGTCTGGAGTTAACGGGCATCAGTCGGGGCACGGCGTTGGCGATTGTGCTGGCTCAGTATGGCCTGGGGTTTCGCCCAGTTTTGAAAAAAGCCGGTGGGTATGTGATCGAGATTGAACCGGGCAACGAATCCTTAAATTTGTGGCCTGTCGGGTGGAAGACACAGGAGTCCACCGCGGACGTTTTGCCGGTATGGCTGAAGTCGATACCGTTTGATGTGGAGGATGCAGATGTGTCCAGTCTGGTGCAGGCCGTGGCAGAAAAACTGGCGATACCCCACTATACGGGAGCAAATGCTTTGGCAACCGAGAAACTTGACATGAATGACATTACCTATTCGCGAACGGGTCGACTTTCTCCCTTTGGAATGCTCCGGTCGCTGAGTGACAAGTTTGGCCTGGGATTTGACGTGCGTGCGGATGAGGCCGGGAAGTTATTTCTCTGGACAACGACTCAGAAGGAAGCGGCATCCTTTAATCAGCGGTTTGCGCACATTCGCCCTGCCAGGTAGACATTTCCGGCACGGGCTATCAGAATTTGCGGCTGTGGCCATCGATCGTTTCTATGCGTTTTCTGAGCAGGGAACGCTGGAGCTAAAGCCATTCTGGTGATCTGCGTTCGCGGATTGCGGCTGAGAGACCGGGCTGCTTGTCGAGTATTCATTTCACAGACGGAACTGACGGACTGACTTTATGAAACTTGAGTTGCTGAACGTAGATGACGGCATTCACGAAACCACGTCCGAGATTAAAGTGGGGACTGGTTCCGGCAGGATCGCCATGCGACGCATGAAGGGCGGCCTGTCTGAGGGAGTGGATGTTGTGACTGTGGACAATGGCCGAATGAGTCTGCAGGTTCTTCCGACGCGTGGAATGGGAGTGTGGAAGGGGCTGGTGGATGGAGTTCCCGTGCAGTGGAATTCGCCGGTCCAGCGACCTGTCAACCCCGCCTATGTCGACCCGATGCGACTGGGAGGAATTGGCTGGGTTGACGGTTTCAACGAATTGATTGCCCGATGTGGACTGGGCTGGCACGGAGCCCCGGGGGCTGATTGTATTCGCGACAGCAACGGCAAAATTATTGCGGAGCCTTTTCTTCCCCTGCACGGTCGCATCGCTAACCTTCCGGCGCATCGAGTCACAGCGTCTGTGGACCAGGACGTTCTGTCGGTAACCGGACTTGTTGATGAAGGCTGTTTGTTTGGCGGCTGGCTTCGTCTGGAATCGACACTTCGAACAGGACTGAATTCGTCGGAGTTTGAGATCACCGACACTGTAACAAACATGGCCGGCACCCCGGCTGAAACGGAGATCCTGTATCACTGCAATGTGGGAGAACCTTTTCTGGAGCAGGGCTCCGTGTTGCACACGGCAGTGCGAGAACTGGCACCGCGAAACGCCAGAGCTGCCGAAGGGATCAGCATGTGGAATCTTTACGAAGGGCCAACCCCGGGATTTCCAGAGCAGGTCTATTTTGCGGATCCAGCGAGCGATCGGCAGGGCTGGGCGGTGAGTGTTCTGGCGGATTCGAAATCGGAACGCGCATTTTCTGTACGCTACGACACCAGCACTCTGCCGTGGTTTACGTTGTGGAAAAACACACAGGCTCGGCAGGATGGTTATGTGACGGGACTTGAGCCGGGCAGCACATTTCCAAACCCCCGAAGTGTGGAGCGTCAGGAGGGAAGGCTACGCCTGCTTCAGTCCGGTGAAAGCGTCACCTATCGGCTGCGCTTTGAAGTTTCCACCGGCAAAGCAAGGACTCGTGAACTTCTGGACGAAGTCACTGCCCTGCAGATATCCACGGCAAAAATTGTGCACTCCGAACCAAAACCCGGCTGGGCTTCCTGACCCGAGCACAAATTCTGTACTTCCCGGAAGAACGTCCCGCGAAGTCCATTTGTGACACTATGAATGAAGGCAGACTGAGTGTTGCCTGCAGACCGGCGTCTGTGGGCAACCATTCCCAGTCTGTCGGTCCGAGTCAGCGCCCTCGGGATGCTCGATAGCCATACTCAACCGCGAACCAGTCCGCGAAGCGTTCGCGTTTGCGAAAGCTGGTGTTCCGCGAATCGTTAATATGACCAATTTCGTGAATCAGGACATTATTCAGATAGAAATCACGAATTGTGTCTGTGGTCCAGATGAGTCTCCAGAGGTTACCATCCTGGACCCAGCGACCACCGAACATTTCTGTTTCGATTCGCTGTGCAGGTCGAGGCGTTTGTACGTAAAGTTCCTCGAGAGACTCTTCAATCGGGTACAAATAGACTGCGGTTCCCCACTGAAGACCATAGCAGGGAAACAGTCGTCGCTTGCGCGTCATGCGGCTTAGCTGAACAACATCCAGCCTCTGCCGATAGACTTCCGGAAGTTGTAGGACGCGTTCGTGGACATCTTCGGCGGTGACTGGATGGATGTAGTTTTTCCCGGGAACCTCAATCACGACGCGGAGTGACCCTGAGGGACTTTTCTGATGTTCATCTGAGGGTTCATGCCAGACTTCGGGTGCATCGAATGCGCGGCCAATCGCCAGTCCGTTGCCTCGGTGTTGGTGTGCGGATGCCGGAAGATCGCCGCGTCGGCGCACGGAGACGCGGCGCGACGAAGGCAGCGAAGATCGCGTTCGGATTGGCGAAGATTGTTTCATTTTTCGCATGGAAGCAGCGCCGGGGCCTGGAATCTCAGCCTCAGTGTGTTCAGGCACGGGTCCTGGATTCTGAGATTGGAAGATCTGTGTGGAAAACTCTGGTTGCTTTTGGGCGGATCAAGTCTGCCTCGGAACGATGTTAGCGGCCGAGTGACCTGAATCCAGCTGAACACTGTAAGTGGATTATCCGTATGGACTTACGGAAATCAGCCGGCGGAAAAACCCTGCCGGCGTGTTTCGAGTGTCATGGTAAGGTGTTGTGCTGCAACAGGTTCCGGAAAATCGGCGGACGAGGTACGGATCTGGCGGCATGTTCACCATGCGGGGAGCTGGGGGTATGCGTTGTTTGAGATGAATGTGTGGGTTGCGTTGGATCTGGCGATTTTGCGGGGGCTCGTCCGCCTGGTGTGTGGGACCGAAGTGAGGGTACTTCGTCGATCCGGGCCCGGAGTTTTGGAGAGGTGCGGCGGAAGCCCAGGGCGGCCTGTCCCCGGCATTATGGGGCCTGCGTGGAGTGGCGAACGGGAATTGCAGGACGGTTTGGCGTGATGCGGAAAGTGCCGAAACGGACGGCGAGTCTGGCGGAGAGTTGGAATCAGAGATGGAAAACCTGGCAGAGCGTCACTGAGAAAATGTCAGGGTTTTGTAGACTAACGAGTGATAGTTTCTCCATGGGTTTTGATGGAGGGACGAAGTTCTCGGGGATATTTCCGGGTGAAAAATCCTGGTACGGGTGGACATGACGTATTCTCAGTTGCTCAAACGACTACTTTTGCTGAGCATGGGCATCTGTCTGGTGCCGATGGCAGGCTGCGGTACGGCTGTGCAGCGTCAGGGTACGGAACAGTTGCTGCTTTCGGATTCCGTTGACCGAGCCATTGATCAACTGGATCTTTCCGGGCTGGCCAATCGGAAGGTGTTCCTTGACACGGAATACATGAAGACATTTAAAGGCAGCAACATCTATATCAATTCTGACTATATCATCAGTGCGTTGCGTCAGAAGATGACGACCAGTGGGCTGCAGATTGAATTGAACAGAACCGAAGCTGACTACATTCTTGAGGCACGAGTGGGTGCTTTGGGGACGGACACGATGGAAGTGACTTACGGGATTCCATCGAGCAACGGTGTGGGAGCAGCGGCGACAGCGCTCTCCGGAGTCCCGGCGGTACCATTGATTCCGGAGATGTCCTTTGGGAAACGCAACGGGGTTGTGGGAATTTCCAAGGTAGTCGTCTACGCCTATCATCGCGACACGGGCGTTCCGGTTTGGCAGTCGGGATCGGCAGTGGCGCGGAGTGACGCCCGGGATTCGTGGATGCTGGGAGTGGGGCCATTGTCTCAGGGAAGCGTGTATGGTGGCACTCTGCTGGCTGGAAATCGTGTGAATCCACCGTTTGAGAAGAAGGATGCTCGGAAGCAGAAACCGAAGCCGATGACCATAGCGGATCGGCAGCAGTATGTGCATCCAGCGGTGCTGGAGCGTCAGTTGGCGGATGCCAAATCGGGCAAGTCGACACTCGATGGTGGTGTTGAGCAGGCGGCTCATGAGCAACCAGCGGGAGCAGCAGGCGGCACTGGAGCAGCTGCACCGGCACCAGCAACGCCGGTTCCTCCAACACCAGCAGCAGTCCCGCCGGCACCAGCAACGCCGGTTCCGCCGCAACCAGTGCTCCCACCGGCGACTGGTGCGAGTGTCGTTCCTGCAGCGGTCGAGGCTCCGAAAGCCGTTCCTGCCTTACCGGCGGAACCTCCGTTAGTTCCTCCTGCGACAAAGTAGTGGGACGACTTTGGCATTTCGCCGCAGCCGGCTGCTGACGTGCGAGCAAGTCTGGGTGATCTGAACGGAGCGAGGTGCGGAGAGTGGTCGTTCAAGCGTTGTTCCGGGGGCTCGCTTGACTCATCGCGAGAACCTGAGAAGCTGAGCGTCTGTTCGAGAGCCTGCTTTCTCAACCTCCGCTGGATTCTGCCCATGCAGCCTGCCTTCCTGCCTTCCCCGTGTGCCCTTGCCGCACTGTGTCTGAGCGTTGCCATACAACTTTTCTGTACCGACGGTGCGTCTGCCCAGGCTCGACTGGAGTTGAAGAAAGGTGATTGTATCGCGGTCATTGGCAATACGCTTGCGGACCGGATGCAGCACAGTGGTTATCTGGAGACGTTTCTGCATTATCGTTTTCCGGAGCACAACCTCGTGTTCCGGGACATGGGTTTCAGTGGTGATACGCCGACGGAGCGTCCTCGCTCTGACAATTTTGGCACGCCGGATGAATGGCTGACGAAGGTTGGGGCCGACATCATTTTTGTCTGCTTTGGGTACAACGAGTCGTACGGTGGCGAGGCCGGGCTTGCCGCATTTCGCCAGAATCTGACCGGTTTTATTCAGCACTCCCTGTCGCAAAAATACAATGGGCAGACCGCTCCGGTGCTTGTGCTGTGTTCACCAACGTTTTACGAAAACCTGCAGCTGCCGTATCTTCCGAATGGCGTGGAGCAGAACCGCAACCTGGCGTTGTACACGGCAGAAATGTCAAAGATTGCCGCGGAGCAGCACCTGTTGTTTGTGGACTTGTTAACGCCTACGCGTGGGGCATCGTCCGGTAAGACATATGACACCAGCGGCATCCGGAATCTGACGGGGCAGAGGCGGGATCGATTTGGATTGACCTATTCTGAGAAGCTGGTCGATGGAACGGTCATTGTGCCGGAGCTGACGATTAATGGCGTCCATCTGAATGATTATGGCAATCGAGTCGTGGCCGGGGCGATTGACGCGGCGATTCTTGCTCCTGGGGCAGCGGTGGCGGACGAACAGCGAATGCAATCCATTCGCAAAGCTGTGCTGCAAAAAAATCATATTTGGCACAACGTGTATCGGGCGACGGACGGGTACAGTGTGTTCGGTGGTCGTTCGGGCCTGCAGTTTGTTGGCGGTCAGACGAACTTTGACGTTATGCAGCGGGAACTGGAAATCCTGCAGGTCATGGCCGCTAACCGCGACGCCGTGATCTGGGCTGCGGCTCAGGGAAAGCAGATCGAGCCGAATGATGGAAATCTTCCCGAGCCATTGCGTGTTGTTACCAATAAACCCGGAGAGTTGGAGGGTGGGTTGCACCGTTTTCGTGGCGGGAAAGAGGCCATTGAAAAGATGACTGTTCATTCCGGCATGCAGGTGAATCTGTTTGCGTCTGAGGAAATGTTTTCTGACCTGGTGAACCCTGTGCAGAGTGCCGTGGATCCGGACGGCAGACTGTGGGTGGCCGCATGGCCGACCTATCCACACTGGAATCCTCTGGAGGCGATGAATGACAAGCTTTTGATCTTCCCGGACGACAACCACGATGGTGTTGCGGACCAGTGCATTACGTTTGCGGACGGGCTGCACAATCCGACGGGCTTTGAATTCTGGAACGGGGGCGTTCTGGTCGCCATGGCCCCCGACATTTTCTTTCTGAAGGACACGGACGGTGACGATCGCGCTGATATTCGAGAGCGAGTTTTTCACGGACTGGATTCCGCTGATACTCATCACACAGCGAATGCCTTCGTGATGAGTCCGGGGGGGAAGTTTTATTTTTCCAGAGGCATTTTTCATGCGGAAAACTTTGAAACTCCCTGGGGCCCAACGAAGAGATTTGGCACCGGCGGAACCGGGGTGTACGAATGGGATCCGGTGACCTTCGATATCAATTTTCATTTTCCGATTGGTCCCAACCCTCATGGCGACGTCTTTGATCAGTGGGGGAATCAGTTTGCCACTGACGGAACGGGCGGCACTGGAAACTACATCGGGATGCCCGGGCATGGCGCTCCGGGGCAGCTGTACGAAAAGCGAGTGCGGCCTGTTCCGGCGATTGCAATTCTGGACAGTCAGCATTTTCCAGCCGCCAATCGCGGCAACCTGCTTATCGCAAATGTGATTGGATTTCAGGGGGTGACTCAGTACCAGCTGGAAAAGCAGGGTGCAGGCTTTTTTGCCAGAGAAGTCGAACCGATTCTTTATTCGTCCGACCAGAATTTTCGCCCCAGCGACATGGAGATTGGTGGCGATGGTGCTTTGTACGTTCTTGACTGGCAGAACCCGATTATTGGCCACATGCAGCACAACTTGCGGGACCCCAGTCGGGATCATCTGCATGGGCGGATCTATCGCGTGACGGCCGAGGGGCAAAAGCTGCAGAAGGTGGTGCCGCTGAAGACGGCGACGACTGCTGACGTCGTCGCCACACTTGGATCAGCAACATTGTCGGAACGCTATCGCGCCCGGCTTGAGTTAACGGGGCGCAATCCGGCGGAAGTTCTTGCGGCAGTGACTGCCTGGAAGGCTGACTGGGACGTGAAAAATCCGGAACACTCAAGGTCGCTTGTGGAAGCGCTCTGGGCCACTCAGCAGGTTAGGCAACCGGACTATGCCCTGCTGAAGTCTTTGCTGGATTCTCCCGTTGCGGATGCAAGAGCCGCCGCCGTTCGAGTGATTCGTGACCTTGCCAGAGATGTGGCCTTTCGGGCGCAGGACAAAGAGACGAAGACGGCATTTCGGCAGCGAGGTTCAGAAACCGTGCCGGTTGTTTTTGATGAAAGCAAAAGGGCGACTGCTGCGGTAAAAGCGTCCTCGGCACCTCCGATCGCGTCGTGGGAAGAGCAACTGCTGCTGCGTGCAGCGGATCCCTCGCCTCAGGTTCGTGCGGAAGCTGTCGTCGCAGCCACCTTCACGAATGGACCGCTCGCTGCAGAAATCCTGTTTGCCGCCATGCAGACGGAACAGGATGCTCAGCTGACCTACGTCATTAATGAAGCGCGTAGCGTGATCAATCTGGATCAGGTAATTCGCGAGAGCCTTGCAGCGGGAAAGAAACTTTCACGCAACGCCGAGGCCTATGCATTGTCGAATGCCAGTGTTGATGATCTGCTGAAGATGGAAAAGACGGAAGGCGTTTATCGAGCAATTCTGACACGGGAAAGTGTGCCTGTGGAGACGCTGCAAAGCAGTCTTTCCGGGCTGGCCTCGCTTCGTGGGGTAGCCGAAATCGAAGAATTGTTTGCGATGATTGAGGAATTGAATGGCAAGGCCAGTGTGAATGTGCTGAACAGTCTGAGTCGACTGTTGTCCAGCCAGTCACCAGAGCAGCTTCTGAAGGTACGGGATCGAATTGCGATACTGGCAACAACCGCTCGATCCGGAGAAACTCGGCGAGTGGCGATTGCGGCCTGGATCAGCGCAGACGGCAACAGCGATGCTGTCTTCGGCGCTGTGGATGCCGGCAAACTGAAGCAGGAGGACATCCTGCGTGCGGTGCCATTGGTGTCTTCTGCAAAAGCAAAGGACGCGATGTTTGAAAGGATTGCCCGTCTCTTGCCGGAACTGGTGGGGTCAAAGGGGGCGTCTCCATTAACCAGGCCGGGACTGCGAGTGGATTTTTACGCTCCGAATCCTTCGAATGTCGCGCGAGAGACGCTGCTGGCGATGACACCTGCTTCCACGGGGACTGCTGCCACAATTGTGATGGATCAGCCCGTACTGAAGACTCGCGACGCCTTTGCACTGATGTTTACGGGGCATATCCTGATCGAAAAGGCCGGAACCTATACGTTTTTCATCAGCTCAGACGACGGTTCGCGATTCTATATCGATGGTGAACTGCTGATTAACAACGATGGCCTGCATGGGATGGTAGAAAAACTCGGAACCGTCAATCTGACTTCTGGTTTGCACCCGATTAACGCGACGTACTTCGATAACGGCGGCGGTGACGGGCTGCGGATGTCATGGAGTGGGCCGGAAATTGACAAGCAGGAGATTCCTGCGGACGTGCTGGTCTCTGCAGCAGATCAGACTGTCCAGGACCTTGGAATTCTTGCGATGATGCAGATCACGGGGCATGAAGCTGAAAAGACGGCGGTTCTTGCCGGGCTTTTAACAGACCGAGCCTCAGTCAGTACAACGCTGCAGGCTCTGACAGAGGTGGCTGCAGAAAACTGGCCGAAGGACCAGCTGAACCGTCTGGCAGCCGGGATCCTGGTCTTTTTACAGGGTCTGCCACCGAAAGAACGCAATTCGGCCCAGGCGGAACTGGCATTAATAATCTCAACAGGGTTGCGAGAACGACTTGCCGGCGTCGATCGCGGGCGATTTGAACAACAGCTGAGCGAGGTCGTGGTTCCGTTGATTTCGATTGGCACTGTGCGGGAACGGATGATTTATGATCGCGAGACCATCGCTGTTCAGGCGGGGCGGCCAGTGGAGTTTCGGCTCACAAATACTGACAACATGCCGCACAATTTTGCTGTGGTCCTGCCAGGAACGATGGCGGAAGTTGGAGAGTTAGCGGAAGCAACGGGCCGTGACGCGGATGCTGCGGAGCGACAGTTTATTCCAAAGAGCGATAAGATCCTTGTGGCCAGTCGGCTGATACAGCCGGAGCAGGTAGATTCGATCTTCTTTGAAGTGCCGAAAGAGCCTGGCATTTATCCGTATGTCTGCACCTATCCCGGTCACTGGCGGCGGATGTACGGGGCCTTGTATGTCGTCGCCGATTTGAAAGCCTATGAGGCGGATTCGGCCGCCTATCTGGCTGCTGCCCGACTGGAACTGAAGGATGAGCTGCTGAAGTATCTTGGCCGCAATACGGACTGGCAACTGGATGATCTGCAGGGGGACGTAATGCATCTGGCTCACCGATCAAATAGTTTTCCGGTGGGCCAGCAATTGTTTCGGGCAGCAGCCTGCATTGGATGTCACAAGCTGAATGGCCTGGGAAACAATGTGGGACCTGATCTGACAAAACTGCCAGCGGAATATTCAAAGGTGGACGTACTTGAACACATTTTGAATCCCTCGAAGAAGATTGACAGGAAATATCAGTCAAATGTAATCACCCTGGTATCTGGCAAAGTCATCACGGGGTTGGTGGTGGAAGAGACAGGTGATGGGTTGAAGGTCGTTGACAATCCAGCAGCGCCCGAACGAATCACCGTGATTACACAGTCAGACATTGAAGAGCGGTCATTGAGTGACATCAGCATCATGCCGAAGGGTGTTCTGAATAAGCTGACGCGGGAAGAGATTCTGGACCTGCTGGCCTACGTGCTTGCGGGGGGGGATGCAAAGAACGCGTTGTTTACAGAGCATGCTCACAAACACTGACTTTGACGGCGATGGATGCTTTGCCGCCCGCGTGCCGTGAAGTGCCGCCATTCCGGCCTTCAGATGTTGTGAGTGGATCCCCGCCGGAAAAGTAACCGGCGGGGAGCAAGGCTGTGGTGTTTGGGGCTGTCGATGGCGTGCTGTGGTGACAGCACTGGGAAAATTTTAACAAATGTGCGCGGTTCCGCTGAGAATATGCGCTGTGTGGCAACTTTCTGTTGTCCTGGGCCCCAGCTGCGGTACGATCTACGAAATGAAGCTGTTAAAGGCCATGGTCGCCCGAAGGAATCAGTGGATATTCAGAAAACACCTGCAGTTTTTCTGCAGAGTTGTTTTTGTTTGTCCAAAATGACTTGCCATTTGCTGAGAATTTCGTTGGGACTGTGTCGTGACGGGCACTGTCTAGTCATTTGCAGCGTCTCGTAATCTGCAGCGTCTCGTAATTTGCAGCGTCTCGTAAACAGTGTAGAAAACTCCTGCCTGTGCGTTCCCGCCTGTTTTCCTCAGTGACTGAATGAAGCCGCCATGAAGTGTGATCTGAGGCCTTCTGTGTTTTCTAAAGTTTTGCCAACATCGCTGGTATTTTTGCCGCTGCTGATTCTGGCCTGCATGGGCGATTATTCATGGGCTGACGATGCGTTTGAGACATCGATCCGACCATTGCTGCTTGATCGCTGTGTGGAGTGCCACGGGCCGTTGAAGCAGGAGAATGGTGTACGGCTGGATCGTCGCATGGACGTAATGGGTGGCAAGGCGGGAGAGCGGCCATTGATTGTGCCGGGCGATCCCGACGCCAGTCGCCTGTGGCAGGTCCTGCAGCATGCAGAGAACGACATTGCGATGCCAGAGGCGGGCAAGCTGGAAAGTGCTCAGTTGCAGGCGGTAAGAGGCTGGATCGAGGCTGGGGCTCCGTGGCCGGAGAATTCGAATCTAGAGGCAGACGCGCGGCGGCGTGCCGAGAAGTGGCGGGATCACTGGGCATTTCAGCCTGTTCATCGCCCCGATCTTTCGTCCCGTCAGGAGGGAACAAACCCTGTAGACTTCCTGATTGACGCTAAACTGGAAGAGCAGGGATTGAAGAAGTCTCCACCGGCGTCTCCGGCTGTTCTGGTTCGGCGATTGTCTTATGCTTTGACGGGATTACCTCCTGAAAGCAGCGAATTACACGGGGCCCTGACAGCGGCTGAACAAAGTCAGTTCCCGCAGTGGTACGAAGCGTATGCCGATCGGTTGCTGGCATCGCCGCATTTTGGCGAGCGCTGGGGACGATACTGGCTGGACGTATCCCGCTATGCGGACACGAAAGGCTATGTTTTTCAGGAGAACCGTGAGTATCCGGATGCGTGGAGGTATCGGGAGTGGGTGATTCGGTCGCTGAACGCGGACATGCCATGGGACGAGTTTCTGAAGCGACAGTTGAGTGCAGATCGGATGCCCGGTTCAGAAGATCCTCAGCAGTTGGCTGCAATGGGCTTTCTGACACTTGGACGTCGATTTCTGAACAATTCACATGACATTATCGACGACCGGATAGACGTTGTCACCCGGGGGATGCTGGGTTTGACGGTAGCCTGTGCCCGGTGCCATGACCACAAGTTTGATCCAATTCCTACGGCCGATTATTACTCCTTGTACGGGATTTTCGCGTCGTCTGACGAGCCAAAGAATGAACCCTCGACGCTGCGACTGGTTGATAAAGCTCAGCCGGAAGAACCGGTGATATTTCGGCGAGGCAATCCGGGAAATCATGGCGACCGAGTTGCTCGCCGTTTTCTGACGGCGATTTCCGGACCTGATGCAGCACCCTATTCTGATGGCAGCGGAAGGCTGGAATTGGCGAATTCGATTGCGAATCGAAATAACCCTTTGACCAGTCGGGTTGCCGTCAACCGCGTCTGGATGCAGCTTTTCGGGCGTGGCTTTGTCGAGACACCGAGCGACTTTGGTGTGCGCACAGAAGTGCCTTTGCATCATGCCCTGCTGGACTGGCTAGCGAATGACTTTATGGACCATGGCTGGTCGCTGAAACATGTGATACGGCAGATTGTGACATCATCGACCTGGCAGCAGAGTTCTGACCAGCGTCCTGACGCGTATGAACGGGACCCCGAGAACCGGCTGTTTGCGCGAATGAATCGCATGCGACTGGATTTTGAGGCCCAGCGGGATTCGGTTCTTTGCGTTGCGGGGCGACTGGATCGCACTATCGGTGGGCCCTCGGCGGACCTTGCAGCTGATCCCAATGTGATGCGCAGGGCTGTTTATGCCAGAATCGACCGACAGAATCTTCCAGGACTGTTCAGGACCTTTGATCTTGCCAGTCCCGATGCTCATGCCTCACGTCGTTTTCAGACAACGATTCCACAGCAGGCGTTGTTTTATCTGAACAACCCTTTTTTGATGAATCGAGCGACTGAGGTCGCTGCGCTTGTTTCTGGTGAAGTGCCGTCCGGTGATGAGCTGGCGCGAATTCGTCGGATGTTTCAGGTGGTGTTGTACCGTGAGCCCTCTGTTGTGGAACAGCAGGCCGCGCTGGAATATGTCCGCAATATTCAGCAGCTTCAGGCCGTTGAGCCCGGGGGATGGAGTTATGGATATGGCGATTTTCGGGAGTCAGAAAACACCGTGGCTGGGTTTCAGCCGCTGACGATTGTACGCGAGGGCAGGCTTCAGGCGGGCGAAGCATTGCCTGATCCCGTTCTGGGCTGGGTGTTCCTGAACAGAACTGGTGGTCACGCGGGCAATGACCTGCATCAGTGCGCGATTCGCAGGTGGACGGCTGATAGCGCCTGTCGGATTTTGCTGCATGGTGTTTTGACTCACGAGACGGATCAGGGGGATGGGGTGCGGATGCGTGTCATTGCGCCCGGGGGGCAACTGATTGCAGACGTTGTGGCCCACAATTCCACTCAGGTGTTCGCCCAGTCGGCAATCGAACTGGCGGCTGGCCAGTCCATTGATTTTGTTGTGGACTGCCGGACACATTCTTCCCACGACAGTTTCAAATCAAAGATTGTGGTCACGCAGACCAGTGCGGAGAAGTCCGTTCGAGTCTGGAATTCGGACCAGGATTTTCGTGAACGGGTGGAAGGACGCCAGGACGCATGGAGTCAGCTGGCACAAGCGTTACTGATGACGAATGAATTTGCATTTGTTGACTAACCAGACGGAATCCCTGTAATGAAGACAACTGTTGGAATCCCGTTTCTCCAGACGGATGGCGCTTCAATTGCAGTTGGGCGGCGAGGGATGCTGTCCAGGTGCGGTATGGGAATTGGAGGCCTTGCCCTGGCAGACCTGATCCAGGGCCGTGGCCTGCGGGCCGCTGAAACGGAACCTTTGAATCCGATGCAGGCAAAGCCTGCACAGTTTCCGTCAAGGGTAAAGCACGTCATTCATTTGTTTATGAATGGTGGCCCGTCTCATGTGGACACCTTTGATCACAAGCCCGAGCTGCAGCGACGTGGCGGCGAAATGCTGCCGGCTGGAAATCTCAGTACAGAGCGACAAACAGGGGCTCTGTATCCGTCTCCTTTCCGATTTCGAAAGTACGGCCAAAGCGGGATAGAAGTCAGTGAGTTGTTTCATAATACCGCACAGCATGTTGATGACATGTGCGTCATCAGGTCAATGCATGCGGATGTACCGAACCATGAGCCTTCGCTGCTGCTAATGAATTGTGGCGAAGCAAGGCTGGTTCGGCCGAGTATGGGGTCGTGGCTGACCTATGGCCTTGGGACAGAGAACCAGAATCTGCCGGCGTTTATTGCCATGTGTCCCGGAGGCTATCCGATTCAGGAGTCCCAGAACTGGCAGAGTGGTTTTCTGCCGGGGGTCTTTCAGGGGACCTATATCGATACCAAACACACTGATCTGGATAAACTGATCGAGAATGTTCGGAACGATCGAATACCGCCTGCAGAACAGTCAAGGCAATTGAATCTGCTGCGGCTGCTGAATCGACAGCATCTGGAGCAGCGTCCGGGAGACGCCCAGCTGGAGGCCAGAATTCAGTCGTGGGAACTGGCATTTCGCATGCAGACAGAGGCCGCGGACGCGTTTGACGTGACGCGTGAACCAAAGCACATTCGTGAAATGTACGGTGAAGGCGTGCAGGCCCGACAGATTCTGATTGCTCGACGGCTTGTCGAACGGGGCGTACGATTTGTGCAGGTTTGGCACGGCGAAGGGCAGCCATGGGACAACCACGATGACATCGAAGTGAATCATCGGCGACTTGCCAAACAGTGCGACCAGGCGATCGGAGCACTACTGACTGATCTGAAGCAGCGAGGGATGCTTGAGGAGACGCTTGTCATCTGGGGGGGAGAATTCGGTCGAACGCCGGTGGTTGAGCTACCGACGAAGGGAGCAAACGCCGGAAAAATCAACGGGCGTGACCACAACCACTGGGGCTTTACGATGTGGATGGCGGGTGGCGGGGTCAGGGGTGGATACGTGCATGGTGCCACAGACGAGTTTGGTTTCAAGGCAGCCGAAAACCCCGTTCATGTGCATGACCTGCATGCAACCATCCTAAAGCTTATTGGATTTGATCATGAGAAGTTCACATATCGCTATGCCGGTCGCGACTTCCGACTGACGGACGTGCACGGACGCGTCGTTGACGAGTTAATTGCGTAACCGCTCAATGGGCTCACGCTCATGCCTCGGCTTTGCTGGCGGGTGACATCTCATGTCGAGGGAATGGTGTTCGCGCCGCATTGATCGGGGTGAGAATGCATCGGATGGCACTCTGCGGTCAATCCGGGGCGGGTACGACATTGTCGTATCAACCAGCACCATCCATAGTTCTGTCAAGAAACGGCGAGACCAGCGATGCCAGCGGTTCGAGGTCGATAAGAAACGAGTCGTGACCGAACGGACACCTCAACTCCAGAAAGGATACGTGGCGTTTGACCTGCAGAAGGGCTGACACCAGTTCCCGGCTTTGGCTGGTGGGAAACAGCCAGTCCGTGTCATAGGACGCCACAAAAAAGCGACAGCGGGAAACGGCAAGTGCATCCGCAAGGGAGCCGAAGCCATCCGACAGATTGAAATAATCCATCATTCTTGTCAGGTACAGATAGCTATTGGCATCAAATCGCTGAACGAATCGTTTTCCCTGATAATGCAGATAGCTCTCAATCTGAAACTCGGTCTCTTTTTGCATACTGAAGGCGAATTTTTCGCTGTCCTGAAGACGCCTGCCAAACTTCAGCTCGATGGAGTTTTCTGAAAGGTAGGTGATATGGGCGACCATTCTTGCAAGGGCCAGCCCATAGCGTGGTCCGGCGCTCTCATAGTACTCGCCGTTTGCAAACCCGGGGTCAGCATAGATGGCTCGCCGCCCTACCGCATTAAAGGCAATTCCCTGTGCGGAAAGT
The DNA here is from genome assembly GCA_903871805.1 of uncultured Planctomycetaceae bacterium. Taxonomy (GTDB): domain Bacteria; phylum Planctomycetota; class Planctomycetia; order Planctomycetales; family Planctomycetaceae; genus SXXK01. The sequence continues at coordinate 18,743 of CAIQIE010000204.1, forward strand.
TGACTTGCAGACGCCAGCACGACGGCAGCACGAACCTGTTCAGGAAAACGAACGGCCCACTCAAGAACCTGCATTCCGCCCAGAGAACCGCCAACAACTGCCAGAAGCTGCTGTATTCCAAGACTGCGGACCAGTTCTGCATGCACCGTGACAACATCCCGAATCGTCAGAAATGGAAAACTCAGGCAGAAGCGTTTTCCTGTTGCGGGATTCATCGAACCTGGGCCAGTAGTACCCTGACAGCCACCCAAAACGTTAGCACAGATCACAAAATACCGATCGGTATCGAGGCCTTTTCCCGGGCCGATAAAACCGTCCCACCAACCGGGTTTACGGTCAGTGCTGGAATGCCAGCCTGCAGCGTGTGCGTCTCCGGTTAATGCGTGGCAAACAAAGATGGCGTTGCTGGCATCCTCATTGAGTTTCCCATAGGTTTCGAAGGCCACTGTGACAGGGCCAAGGTCTTCTCCACTGGCAAACTTCAAAAGACCAGGAGGCTGGAAAAGTTCCCTGTACTGGGTTGTGACCAATCCGACAGAGTTACTTTCAGTCCAGCTGGAAGTTGGCGATTCCGAGGACATTTTGACTTCTACCGATGCAAAAGGATCAATCGTCAAAGATTGAATTTCGAGCGGAAATCTGCAAATTTCGCCTTAGGGGACCTGGAGCATCTGGAAGTCAGTTGCGGGCCCTGCTACCTGGTCACCAGGGGGCTGCCGGCAAGTCGATCAATCCGGAATGCCACGCGATGAGCACGCTAAAAATAAGACTTCCGAACGGCAAACACCAGGCAAACGCGACGTTGATGCGGATTTCTCGTAATCATTGCTGTTTTGTACGAAAATTGATCACTCGGTGTGCAAAACGGAGCACAAGAAAGAGAACAATTCGAAATTCTTTTAACGATACGTGAACATAGGCAAGGTAAAAGACCCATACAGCTTGTGGCGTTGGACAGGATTCGCCGGTAGTGCGTCAATAAAAACTGCCGTCGACCTTATCTGGTGTGCCAGTGAGACAGCAGCACAGCAGACACTGTCGGTTTTCAATGTTTTCAGTCGGTGTTTTCAATATCTTGAACGAAAGTCCTCGTTCCGGGCCCTGGATGAAGACAATGATCTGTAAATCGTGAAAAGAAATCGGCATAAAATGCCGATTCAAAGGTGTGCATGCGGGGAATTGCCTGTGGAAAGTCTGTTATCACCTTCTGTCAGCACCTGAAGTGACGATCGCGTCGGGAAGATCGCTCCTGCGGCGTCGCCCGAAAACACCGGAGTATTGATTTCAGAGGTTTGACAGTGTTTTGTGACAGTGCTTGCGGTTTTTTTGGGGGGCTTACGGGGGTTTTGGGGTCTTGCGGCGGAGAGTGGGGGATGGCGATTTTAGGTTGCTGAGTGTCGTTTTTGTTGTCAACGCCCGCGAATGGAATGCATGGGAACGGGATGCATGGTGTAGAACTTTGGCGTAATAAATCTCCCAAATGGCCTCAGATTTGCAAAAGCGAAGTACCGGCAATCCGCAGGGCTTCTGACGAGTTTGTATTTTGTTAGTATTTTTGCTGATCAATATGGCTGGGTCATCGTTATGATTCCGAAATCACAAAGCCCAGTGGAAGTTTTTTTGGCTCTTCAGGCGACATGGTGGGCAGTGGTTCGGTAGGCATGTCACCCGGAAATGGCCTTTCGGAATTGGTTGAAAGAAAAATGTCGAGCGACCTGAACAACGGTTAATCCAATGAGTCCAATGGTTTTGACATTTTTTGTCGCGGTTTGTGCTGCCACTGTGCTTGCTCCCCTGGCAGGTTGGGTGTGTAGGCGCCTGAACATCGTGGACCGGCCGGACGGAAACCGAAAGCTCCATACCGCGGTTGTTCCGTTGACTGGCGGACCGACATTGCTGATCACGATTCCAATTGCAATTGCCTCCGCAATTTGGTTTGCCCCTGGGATTCTGGAAAATTCTCGAGGCGATTTCCGGTTTTTGATCTGCCTTGCCATGGCCTCGACGTTCGTTGTCGCAGTGGGGCTGATGGATGATAGATTTGGCCTGCGTGGTCGCCAGAAACTTGTCGGGCAGATGATTGCGGCACTCATCATGTTGCCATCCGGAATTGTAATCGAGCAGGTCGAGGTGTTTGGAATCCCGGTGGAATTTGGAGTGTTTTCCAGTTTCGTAACACTGTTCTGGATTCTCGGGGCGATCAACGCTCTGAATTTGATTGACGGGGTAGATGGTCTGGCGTCGACGACCGGAATTGTACTCAGTCTGTCGGTAGCCGCCGTCACCTGGATTATGCAGGGGCGTCCGGATGGTCTGTTGATCTCTATGGCTTTGGCCGGCAGTCTGGCGGGTTTCCTGATCTACAATTTTCCTCCGGCAAAGATGTTTCTGGGGGACTCGGGAAGCATGCTGATTGGGCTTGTCCTCGGCTGCGTGGCTCTGAAATGTTCCGTCAAGCAGTACACTGCCGTTGCCCTCGTGATGCCCACTGCAATCTGGGCAATTCCAATCTTTGACGTGGCGATGGCCATTGTGCGACGACGTCTTACTGGTCGCAGTATTTATGCAACGGACCGAGGCCATCTGCACCATTGCCTGTTGCGGCGAGGTCACACGGGGGGTCGTCTGCTGATTGTTGTGGCATCGTTGTGTGGAATCACTGGCGCGGGTGCGATTGCCAGTGCGTTATTCAAAAATGAATGGCTGGCTTTGGTGGCTGTGGGGACCGCCTTGTCGCTGTTGGTAATCTCAAGGTCGTTTGGTCATGCTGAAATGACGTTGCTGGCCAATCGAGTTCGCAGAGTTGTCGGGTCCATGTTCCTGCGAAAAACTGGTCTGCCGCTGCATCATGAGCAGGTGCGTCTCCAGGGGCACCACGAGTGGAAGCAGCTCTGGGATGTATTGATGGTGGTTGCGGAAAAACACAAGCTTTCCAGTGCTGAATTGATGGTCAACATGCCTGTGGCTGGTGAAGCCTATCATGCAGCATGGCGGGCTCATCCAGATGGGGAAACTCACGAAATCTGGAGGACAGAAATTCCGCTGATTGTGGATTCAACTCGAGTGGGGCACGTGAAACTTGCGGGCATCGCAAGAGGGGAATTTTCTGAGTGGTTAGTGACTCTCGGGAAAAGCATGCAGCCGTTTGAAAGCGATCTCAAGGATATTGTGCATTATATTCGAAAGAAGCCTGCCGCAAGTCCACCCGTGCCAGCGATCGTGCCAGGGCTTCTGGCAGAGCGTGTGGGCTCCTGAGGAACACGGCTCCCTCGATTTCAATGCTCGGCGGCATCACGTTGGTTACCAGCAGCCAAATCTTTAATGACGCGCCTCGCCAATTCGCGTGCTCTAGTGGACTTAAGCCTGTGCTACTTCAATGCCACCACGTTTCCACGTTAAAACTGATACGGATGTCCCGTCCTTGCAACGGACATGGTGCCTGAAGCGATCCCGGCTATCTCCTCCATAATCTCCTCACAGAACGCCGGTTTCAGGTGGTAAGCAAACACTGGAACGTCTGTGCGAAGTCGGTTCGTTTCCCTGGAAAAGGTGTCTACGGAGAGATGTCCGGATTGCCGAGCCAAAGCGCGGCACCTGCGTGGAAAACTGCACTCCAGAAACACGGCTTTTAGTGATTTGCAGGAGTTCACTATCTCCCAAACGGCATCAGTGGCCTGAGTATCGGTGATAAATGCCACGCTGCTCCGATTGTCTTCAACCAGAAATCCATAGGTCGGGACAACGTGGTTAAGCGGAATCGGAGTGATTCGCAGGTCACCCACATCGCAGGTCTGAAACGGCATTAGTTCCCTGAGTTGTACAAACGGTGGCCCATGATTTGAGAGGCGTATGAAGTCTGGCCACAACCGGTCGTTAAACACATCCGTTTTCAGCGAATGCAGCGTCTCTGGCCCGGCAAGTACTATCGGGCACTGCTGCTGCGATCCATAGACATTGTCCAGAAACGCAGGCAGAGAAGCCACATGGTCAATGTGACTGTGCGATAGAAAAACGTGACGCACATTTCTTTGGCGATCGATCGGCCACAGAAACCCAAGTGTGCCTGCATCAAGTGCCGTGTGGTCGTTGAGCAGTACGGTCATTCCGAACTGGACCGCATCAGACATTCCTGATGTCGAAGAAATCAGTTCGACCTTCATACAGTGCTGCCCTCATGAAAAATCGGCCTGTCGTCAATGACGCGACGTTCCGGGCTGAAGTCGGTGTCTTGTGTCGTTCCCGAAACAACCTGAGTTGTGCAGACCGCGGAAGCCCACTGCAGTCTATTTGTTTGCTGAAGTTCCTGCAAAGCCGGGGGCAGGATATTTCCTGTCCGCCTTAGTCTCTCAGCGTGTGGCCCGTCAGTTTCAGAAACAGTCTTTCAAGGCTGGGTTCGTGCGTCCTGATTGACCGGACACTGATTTGATGTTGCGCAAGCGAGTTGAGGATACGTGTGATTTCGCTACTGATTGCCGTTTCTGAATTTCCTCCGGCATTGCAGATTCGCAGGGTCATCTCATCGACACTGCGTTCGAGAACGGCACATGGTCCCGGCTCAAATGCCGCCGGCAGACTCGAAGTTCCAAGCCGAAATTCAACCTCAAGCGGGATTTGGTGGAGAAGGACAGGGATGAGGTCGCAGGCAAGCAAACGCCCGTGATCAACAATTGCCACGCGTGAACAAATCACCTGCACTTCTTCCATGTAGTGGCTGGCATAAATGATCGCGGTTCCTGCAGCTTGTAATTGCCGAATGCATTCAATCAGGTGTGCGCGACTTTGGGGATCCACACCCACAGTGGGCTCATCAAGTATCAGCAGCACTGGTTTATGCAGCACAGCGGCCGCGAAATTCAGACGGCGTTTCATTCCTCCGGAAAATGTTGCGGCCAGATCATCAGCTCTGCCCAGCAGTCCCACCTGATCCAGCGTCTCATTGACGCGTCTCTGCAGCGTTGCTTTGTCCAGGTGATACAGGCGACCAAAAAACTGCAGATTTTCCCGAGCTGTCAGGTCAGGGTAAATCGCCAGGTCCTGTGGGACTACTCCCATAAGAGATCGGCTTACCGGGTGCTGGCGATTAAGACTCCGGCCTTCCAGACGAACGTCTCCGGCATCCGGTTGAAGCAGACCGCAAATCATCATCATGGTCGTGGACTTACCGGCACCATTTGGCCCCAGAAGTCCAAAGGCCTCTCCCTGTTCAACCTGAAAGCTCAGTTGGTCAACCGCTTTCAGGTTTCCGAAGGATTTGCAAAGTCCATCTACCTCCAGAAGCACGCTCATCGATAACTCACTGACTTGTCTACACCCAATTCAGCCTCGCGCGGGAACTCTTCCCGGCGATATGCCCTCTGCTGCCGTTGTACTGATTATCAGATCCGGTGCCCCCTGCGACAGCAGGCGACCACCTCGATACAGGCGCTTTTGCCTGCTGAGCATCGGCCAGAATCGGACCAATCAGTCAGCAGGCAAAAGTGTTTTTTCAGAGTTACGGGTTAGTTCTTTGGGAACAATTGCTTATTGCCCTGCAGAATCCGGCTTCCCGGAAGGGACTGTCCGGGATTCAAGCAACTGACCGATGAAATCTTTCAATCCTGGTCCCCGCAGGGCTTTGGAATCCGCAAGAATTTCTCCGGTGTCACCGTCAACGAGCAAAACGAAAGGAATCCCGCTGACATCATGCATCGTACCGATTGAGGTATTCCACCCTTTCCCCTCGTAAACCTGATTCCAGGTGATCATTTCGGCTTCAAGAAACGAATTCACTTTTTCCTGCATGTTTTCCTGATCGAAGCTGACTCCGAGGATTTCAAAGCCCTTGTCATGCCACGCGGTATAAGCCTCTTTCATGTGTGGAATTTCCGCAATACAGGGGCCGCACCACGTCGCCCAGAAGTCCAGCATCACAAGCTTGCCTCGGTAGGATGTGGGAAACTCGATTTTGTCGCCTTTCATCGTGGTCGCAGAGAAGCTTAATGCCTGCTTTCCAACTGTAAGATCCGGAGGCAACGGCAGCTGTTCGAGTGCGTCAGCGTTTTTTTCGAGGAGCAATTTCCCGTCATTCACTCGAAACATGTAGGTGGTTCCAGTGAAGTTGAACGGTTTCCCAGCCTGAGCATATTCGAAGCGATTGCTGATACGCTTGTTTCCATCACGGTCAATCGGTAACCCAGAGCCTTCTGTCACAGTTCCGGAGACAAAAGTGGTGAAAGGCGTGCCATCCAGTTGAAAAGAGTACTCTGAACCAAAATCCGTGTAGAACATCAGCGTCTCTGCGAGTGCAGCTCGCCTTGGGTCTTTCGGGTCAAATCGATATAGCCCAAGAGCGCCTGTCCGCTCCGGCGTTAACTGCACGGTGGCCTTGCCACTGTACATCTTCAGTCCATCGCGTTCTGCAGATTTCCATTCTGTAGCCGGGTCATTGGTGAGATCTCCATCGCCGTTGGTATCAACCCAGAGACTTGCCTCTTCGCCTTCTGGTTCATCCAGGGCAAAAGCCCACTTTGACGAACCGATGGTCAGATATCCATATTTTGCAGCTTTCAGACCTTCCGGAGATTTTCCGGTAATGATGGTTGCTTCCTGATCCATCGGCGCCCTCGAAGGTCTGTATCCACCAACGCGAGCCGTGACTCCCTCAGAAAGAAACTTCTCTGTGACTTCTTCTGCGGAACCACTGCCCGCTAATGAGGATAGTGAGAACAATACCCTAAGGGCGATTTTTCGGAAATCAGTAATCCAGTCCATAAGAAACTCCATACGGCCATCGCAGGGACATAAAAGGAAAAGTCATCGTTGGCTGGCGTCGGTCTGGGTGGGCAATTCCTGACAAGCCTTCCGCACCTCGGGGATTATTCACAAAACGTCGGACGCTCACAAGCCACACTGCGGAACAGTGAAAACCCGTTGGTTTGCCCGCTGGCGATACGGGTTTGCCTTAGAGGTTGGAGCGACTGGCAACCGCGTCAGTTACTGAGGTACAACTGCGGGAAGTTTCGTTCGTTCGGTCCTGCCGATCTGCTTCCGAACCCAACAGCGTCCTCACAACCCTGCATCGGCCATTCTCCTTGTTGCTTTGCGTCGTTGCTTTACGTCTCGGCGGACTGCGTATGCCTGTCGCGGGATCCTGACCTGCGTTGATGGTCGGGAGTCTTACATCGCTTGCACGAGATTCCGGGAATTTTGATTTTGCTCGGGAGAGACAGCGATGCAGGAGTCCTGGGGCGGGGGAATGAAGACCGTCCCGATCAGCAACGCTCGTTGACGTAACTGTTTCAGATGTTGAACGAAACTCTCACCCAATCGCACAAATAATTAACGCAGCAGTTGTTACGTGAAATCTCACGGACACAGGCCGTGTGCGAAATGGTGTCTTTTTGAGGCTCACCGAGAGCGAATCCTGTCAGAGACATGAGGGGAAACCCGCGCAATCACCGATTGGCGCAAGTTCTGCAATGCTTAGAAAAATCGACATCTTGACGCATGCACCCGGAAAGTGTGCCGCGATTGTCTTTGGCTGGTCAGGGCTATCTGTGTGGATGAAGTTCCATTCTTTAACCCCGCCAGGATCGCAGCCTTGCAATGTCAGGCCCGTAAGGGGATCGGGACGGAATCAAAATGGAGTCTTTTACGGTTTTTGGAGGATGCAGGCGGGTACGGAAGCGTGTGGCAGCGCACCGTCCAGTTTCTGCTCTCGTTGCGGAATCGCTCGAAGCACGCACGTTATTGACGGCAGTGCAGTTGACGGATCGCGAGCAGCTTCTGCTGGAACTGATCAATCGTGCCCGGGCCAATCCGGAAGCTGAAGCCGCAAGACTTGGTATCGCCCTGAATGAAGGGTTGCAGCCCGGAACGATCACTTCCGTGCCGAAGCAGCCGCTCGTTCCGGATCAGATCCTTGTCGATGTGGCCCGCGCTCATTCTCAGGATATGCTTGACCGCGATTACTTTGAGCATACCACACTCGGTACCACGCAGACGGCTCAGGACCGTGCGAAGGCAGCTGGATACACGGGAGCCATTGGCGAAAATATCTGCTGGGGCGGAAACACACGCGGGATCGATGAAAATCAGCACGTCTACGACCGTCATGATGTCCTGGTCCGGAGCGTTTCGCATCGCAGAAACATCATGTACGACGCATACGAGGAGATTGGGGTCGGTGTCCGGTACGGGCAGTTCACCAGTGGAGGTAACGTCTTTAATGCGTCCATGGTTACAGAAGATTTCTCCATCAGGAACATCGATCCATATATTACCGGAGTCGTCTATGCAGACTCTCTGGACAACGACTTCTACGACATTGGAGAATCAATTCGCTCCGGAACTGTTACTGCCGTTAATCCTCTGACAGGCGCCGTTGTTGAGACGCAAATCGGTAACTCCGGTTGCTATGCCCTGATGGTCACCCCAGGCAAGTGGATCGTTTCTGCACAGTACCTGTTCGATGGGAAATCAGTCCAGGCGTCGCGTCTGGTGACGGTCGGCCAACTGAATGTCAAAACAGATTTCGAGCGATTTACGGACACGTCATTGACTGTGAAGATTTCTACCAGCACAACGACACTCATTGAATCCGTCGGGGTGACTTCAACGCTTGTGACAGTCAACAGAGCGGACGCAGATCCGTATCCTCTGACACTTGCAGTCTCCTGTTCCGATACGACAGAAATCACGGTTCCTTCTGAAGTCACAATTCCGGCCGGTGAAACATCTGCGAGCTTCACAGTGAATGCTCTCGCCGATGATCGTATTGATCCAGGCAGGCAGACCAGTGTCAGCGTTACAGCACAAAGCTACAAGGCCGCATCTCTGCAGTTCACCGTCAACGATCGCACAACCCCACTGCTGCCTTCCAGGACTCAGATTGTCAACTCGGCTCGCCCCACCTTCACATGGTCTGCGGTTTCCAATGCCGGAAGCTATGAAGTCTGGATCGACAATGCGACAACAAAGCAGTCCAAAGTGGTCTTCGTCGACAGCATTCAAACCACATCATGGACAGTGGATCGTGACCTGGGAATTGGAACATACAACGTCTGGGTGCGTGGGGTAACGCAGGATGGACTCAAAAGTCTCTGGAGTCCCACTGGCGTCTGGCAGACACGGCCGACCGGTGGAATCAGCAATTCCGGAAGCATCCAGAAGAGCAACGCAGGGACACTGGAGTGGGCTGAAATTCCCGGGGCCGTTTCCTACGACATCTGGGTTGATAACCTGACCGCAAAGCAGTCGCAGTATTTCCGCGCCACTGCAGTCGTCGGCACTTCGCTGATCATCCCCGACATCGCAGTGGGAAAGTTTGGGGTCTGGATTCGGGGACGGAACGTTCGGGGCGATCTGGCTCCCTGGGGAAATCAGGGCATTATTAACGTCAGCCATGCGGTTCAGGGGGTCAGGATTGTTGCTGCTGACTTTGATGCGATCCCGGACCTGCGCTGGAATTCTCAGCGAGGCGCGGTGTCTTACGAAGTCTGGATCGATAACAAAACCTCAGGGAAGTCTGCGTTCTATCGCAATACCAGCGTGATGGCCACATCCGTCCGGCTCAATACACTGGGCGAGGGATCTTATCGTGGCTGGATTCGCGGCCGGGATGCAGCAGGAGTGTGGCATCAATGGAGCGCAGTAATCGATTTCGAAATTCGCCGACCATCAGTGATGCTGAAACCCGGTCCGGTGACGTCCAGCGCATGGCCGCTTTATCAGTGGAGTACGATAGCGGGGGCCGTATCATGGGACTTTCTGCTTCAGACATCGAACGGCGAAACTCTGGTTTCCAGCACAGGTCTGGTCTCAACTTCGCTTGCATCGAAAGACAATCTTCGTTCTGGTCAGTATCGAGTGTGGCTGACGGCCGTGGATTCTCGTGGAGTCACACTTTCCAGCGATGCCTTTACGTTTAATGTGACCCGGCTTGATGAAGGCACAAAACCGGATGACAGTTTAAGGGCCATTCATCAGCTGCTCGCAATTCCAGAGATCCGATTGGAAATTCAGCCAGATCGTTCCGGAACGGATAAGGGCCCCGTGGAGATTGTTGTCGCAGGCACTGTTCCGGAAGATGATCGGCTGTGTGAAACAACTGCTCTGATGGTACCTGTTGGATACGATGCTGGTCCTGTGTTGGTACCCGTTCCCGTTAAGGAAGTGCACCACATCGTCGGTGAGGTACCCAGCGGTGATTCTGTGCTTGACGAAATTTTCTCAGAGTCTCTGTGGCTGTGATATCTGCCAGTCTGAAAAGTGGTTGTTACATCATGTTTTTCAGGCTCGTCTGTGACTTATGCGCGATCAGAGGCAAAGGAAGCAGGCAACAAAGCCCCGGGATTCAGGCATCACTGGCAAATGCCGCGGTCACACTCCATGGGCCGCCGGCAGATGCTGAAATCAGAGAGCATGCGACTCATGGTGTTTGGTGGATGTCTGCACCATGTTTTTCAGGGCCATCCGCTACTGCACGGATTCCAGTTGGCCTGCGGGTCGCAATCCGCTGCCCCTGGTTGATCCGTCCCCCAGTTCTGTTCTGGCCGCAGTGGCCAGCGACCGCAGTTTTTCTGCAATCGCCGGGTACATGAGCAGCACATTCTGCTCCTCACCCGGATCCTGCGACAGGTCAAACAAAGCCTCTCCAATTTTGCTGCTTTCGTATTTTACGGGCATGCCGTCTTTACCACCGGGGACTCCATTCAGAGTTCTGTAGTTATGGGGAAAGTGCATTTTCCATCTTCCGCTTCGCACGGCCTGAAGTTCCGGCCCCCAATAAAAGTACAGGGCATCGTGAGGTGATTTGATCTCTGCCTCGCCGCACATCAGCCCGGAGATGCTTTTGCCATCGATGGGGTGATCAGGCAATGTGCCGCCCATGAGTTCGGCAATGGTGGGCAGCAAATCAATTGTCATGGCGGGCTCACTGCATGTGCTTCCAGGACTGATCCTGTCGGGCCATTTCATGATGCAGGGAACACGACAACCGCCGTCAAACACGGTTCCTTTGCCTTCCCGTAAAGGTGCTGCTGACCCCGCGTGATTGCCATAACTTAGCCACGGACCGTTGTCCGAAGTGAATATAAGAAGTGTATTGTTTTCAAGTTGGAATCGTCGCAGTGTCTGGACAATCTGACCAACCGACCAGTCAATTTCCATCAGCACATCGGAGAAGGTTCCTTTTCCACTTTTGCCCTGGAACTCCGAACCGGAGAAGAGCGGCACATGGACCATGGAATGGGGCAGGTACAGGAAAAACGGCCGTTTGTAATTTCGTTCAATGAACGAAACAGCCTTCTCTGTGTATCGTCGTGTCAGTTGCGTCTGGTCCTCCGCCGTGACTTCAGCGTCGATCACGGTGTTGTTCTCGATCAACGGCAGGTTTGGCCAACTCCTGAGGCGTTCTTCCACGGGAAGATGTGTCACTTCCGGATGAAATGGCCACATATCATTGCTGTAAGGCAGCCCAAAATATTCGTCAAAGCCGTGCTGTAACGGAAGGAACGGCACTTCATGTCCCAGGTGCCACTTTCCGAAACACGCCGTTGCGTACGCCTTCTGCCGGCAGAGTTCTGCGATGGTCATCTCCCCGGTGTTCAGGCCAATCCGGGATTTCGGGCCAAGCGCACCCTGAATACCAATTCGAATGTTGTAGCATCCTGTCAGCAGACTGGCCCGCGATGCAGAACAGACGGACTGAGAGACGTAGAAATCAGTAAATCGCCGGCCTTCCGCTGCCATCTCATTCAGGTTGGGAGTCAATTCCGCATCACCGCCAAAAGGCCCGGGATCAGCGTATCCCATGTCGTCCATGAAGATAAGGACAATGTTGGGCGGGGCCGAAGTCGTCGCATCCCAGCCATACACACAACGACAGAATCCGACGATCATCAGCAGCACCAGGAAGCGGAAAACGGGGATTGATGCCATAAGTGACTGCTTTGCTGAGACCAGAGACAGGCTGGTTGAATGCGGGAGCAGATCCAGAGCCTGCACGGCTGCTGTAGTGATTGCCATCCCAGAGAGCACGAAATTCTGAACGTTTCTCCGGGTTCCTCAAGCGATCCGGAGAAAAAATGCGGTTTTGGGAGATTTTCATGGGGCGGAATTAGGAATCGTCTGCACGCAATCCGCGAATGGCACTTTCCCCTTAGCAGACTTTCCGCCTAGAATGTGACCTGGGCAAACATCCATCCGCTCTAATTACCACAAAAAGTCCGTCTCTTGTCTGCGGTTTCTTCAATTGCTCTGCTGGGTTCCACGGGATCCATTGGCACAAGTTGTCTGGACGTTGCCCGACAACACTCAGATCGCGTGCGTGTTGCTGGATTGGCCGCCCACAAAAGCGTGGAACGTCTGTGTCAGCAGGTTTCTGAATTCCAGCCCGACTGGGCCATCATTGGCTGTGATTCTGTGTCTGTCCCGTCTTCCGCGGTGGGCCGCAGAACTCGCTGGTATCAGGGCTTTGATCCTCTGGAAGCTCTAATCCGGGACTCACAGATCTCTACGGTCGTTTGTGCCATGGTAGGAGCGGCCGGTTTACCGGCGACGTGGGCTGCCGTGGATGCCGGAAAACGAGTGGCCCTGGCAAATAAAGAGTCTCTGGTCGTTGCCGGTTCGCTGATCATGAAACGTGCTGCAGAAACCGGAGCCTGCCTGATTCCAGTCGACAGCGAGCACAGTGCTGTTTTTCAATGTCTTCAAAGCGGTCGTCGCGATCAGATGCGGCGAGTGATTCTCACGGCCAGTGGTGGTCCATTTCGCGGCTGGACCCGGCAACAGATGTTGTCAGTCACACCAGAAATGGCTCTGAAGCATCCCACATGGAGCATGGGGCCCAAAATCACCGTCGACTCGGCGACAATGATGAACAAAGCACTCGAGATCATCGAGGCTCGCTGGCTGTTTAATCTCAGGCCAGAGGAAATCGCCGTCACAATTCATCCACAATCGCTGATCCATTCACTTGTCGAGTTCGCAGACGGGTCGGTGATTTCCCAGTTTTCCCCTCCGGATATGCGACTGCCAATTCAGTATGCACTCCTGTTTCCGGACAGGTTACCTGGGCCAGCTCGTCAGACCGACTGGACGCAGCGTCATACTCTGGAACTGATCCCACCCGACCTCGATGCATTTCCTGCACTTCGGCTGGGATTTGAGGCCGCAGAAAAGGGCGGCACCTGCGGCGCCGCGTTAAATGCGGCAAATGAAATTGCCGTGGAACGATTCCTTGCCGGAAATCTCTCGTTCCCCTCTATTACTCACATCGTTCAGGATATTCTGAACCACCACAAATTCGATGCTCAGCCATCAATGTCGCAATTGTTTGCGATCGACCGCTGGGCTCGGGAGGAAGCATCCAGGTGGAAACTCTGACCCTACTGCCAGTTCTGGCAGCCAGTTTTGCAGAAACCTTTAGCATGGTTGAGAACACCCTGTCGGTTGTTCTCGGTCTTGGTATGGTCATTTTCTTCCACGAACTCGGCCACTTTGCCGTCGCAAAGTGGTGTAACGTGCACGTGGAACGTTTTAGCATCGGAATTGGTCCAATTCTCTGGAGTCGGCAGAAAGGCGAAACAGAGTACGCACTCTCCGCCCTGCCACTCGGGGGCTACGTCAAAATGCTCGGGCAGGATGACATGGACCCCAACCAGATGACCAGTTCAGAGATCGCCGAGAATCCTCGGTCGTATTCTTCGAAAACCGTTCTTCAACGCATGGCGATCATCTCCGCCGGCGTGATCATGAACGTGGCGACAGGATTCCTGTTTTTCGTCTTCGGTTACTGGTCCGGCATTCAGGAACCTGCGCCGGTGATCGGTGCCGTCCGATCAGGTTTCCCCGCATGGGAAGCCGGAATTCGGCCAGGGGACAGAGTTCTCGAAGTGAACGATGATCGTATTCGCAGCTTTATCGATCTGCAGGAAGCCATCCTGCTCTCATCGGGGGACATCCGTCTCCGTCTTCTGCGAGCGGATGGGACGGACGCAAATGTCTCCGTGACTCCCATGAAAAGTTCACCCGGCCGTTCCATCGGTGTCTCCCCCACCGTAACTACGCAATTGGTCCGGAATATCAGCAATCCCGAACTGATTGCTGAAGCCGATATGCCTCTGAAACGCGCTTCCGGCAGCTTTCTTCCGGGTGATCGAATCGTGGCAATTCGTCCGGGCTCCCTGACGGCGCCAATTCCGGTCACTCTGCTGCCGCAGTTGCGGGCCGTACTTGGACGGTACGCCGATCAGGAATTAGTGTACGTCGTAGAACGCTCCGGCAAGGACGCTCCAAAGACCGAAGCACCGCAGACCGTGGAAATCACCGTCCCACCCCAGAACGTCCGCTCGCTCGGATTCTGGATGGCGATGGGGCCCATCCGAGCCATCCAGAAGGATTCTGTGGCGGCAAAAGCCGGTCTCAAAGTGGGGGATACCATCCGGTCAGTCGACGGAAAAACTCCTGGGGAAGATATCGATCCGCTGTTCCTGCCCGTCTACTTCGCGCGCAAGGCCGGTCAGGCAGTCTCACTCATGGTCGATCGCACAAGCAGTAATGGACCCTCCACTGAATCTCTGACCGTCGTTCCAGAAGATCTTCCCGGCTGGACCGAGAATCCGGACCATCGTACGGCACCGCTCACCATTCCTGCCATTGGCATTGGCTATCAGGTCCAGACACGAATCTCTCGTGTGCTGCCGGGATCAGAAGCCGAAAAGGCCGGCGTTTTTGCTCCATCCACCAAGATAACCCGGATCGAACTGATTCATCCTGATCCCGGAAAAGGCAAGCCGGATGCGTTCGGCGATGCAGAAACTCCCGTCGAACTTGACCTGTCAACGATGACTAGTAAAGACATCGGCACCGAGAAGGAAATCAACTGGGCCTGGGCGTTTGATCAACTGCAGCGCGCTCCGGGAAGAAAAGTCCTGGTACATTACCAGAATGGTGAAGAAACCGGCTCACGAACCCTCGAAACAAAAGAAACAGATCCGGACTGGTTCCTGTGGATTCGTGGTTTTAATCCCGGTGTCTGGAATGACGAACGCGAAATTCAGAAGGCCGGTTCCGTCACGGAAGCACTCGCCCTTGGATTACGTCGCACAAAAAAATCCGCAGTTTCTATCTATCGCAGCCTGCGACAGATTGTGCGTGGCGATGTGGCAATGGAGTCTTTCAGCGGCCCACTGGGAATTGCCAAAATTGGCTATATGGTGGCCGACCGCGGTTTGGTCGATCTCCTGATGTTCCTGGGATTTCTCAGCATCAACCTGGCGATCCTTAACTTCCTGCCGATTCCGATTCTTGACGGAGGCCACATGGTGTTCCTGTTGTGGGAAGGCGTCACTCGACGTAAGCCAAATCCACAAGTCATCAACTGGGCCCATGCGATCGGTATGATCTTCCTGCTGTCTCTGTTTGCATTCGTCATGTGGATTGACGTCTTTGTCAGCAGCCTGTGATCTGCAGCGATGCACATCCCCGATGATTGACCGTCGGGGATGTGCTGGCTGATGTCGGCCGCCCAGTAGACGAACGCATTCAGTCAGCCCGGCGTTTGGTGCCGGCCGTCATGGATTGTGCTGCGAAGTTCTGAGCTGATCGTTGCGATTCTGTCGCCGGCGAAAATCAGACCGATTCCGCCAGTTTCGCTACCTCAGACCTCATCTTCGCGATGCCGGTTTTGGCCACTTCCAGTGGATCCTGCTTCCAGTAATCCGGATTGAACAGTTCCAGAGATAACGTCACAGAACGTCCCTCGCCGCCCAGCATTCGCAGAATATTGGTCAGCGGCGCGATTCCGTCTCCCGGATACACACGGTGAGAATCATTCATGCTCTCGCGGGATGGCTCGGACGGATAGTCGTTGATATGGAACACCTGCAGCGATGCATCACTGAATAACCCAAGTCCTGAAAAGTCTGAGCCGCCCTTGAAGATGTGATAGGTATCCAGCAGCAGGCACGTCCCCGGATGACCGGTTTCCGCCGCAACATAGGCCACTTCGCCCAGGCGCGAAAGGTTTTTCGAAAATCCCCAGACTTCCAGCTGTGGAATTATGCCCGTCTGGTCGCCAACCTTCTGCAACGCTGCAAATCGCTCTGCTGCAGCCGATAACTCCACTCTTGCACTGTCCGCCTGGTGAGCTCCTACTGGGGGCGCCGCAATTCGTGTCCCGCCAATCTGCTTGAGCATGTCCATGTCACGCTTTGCTTCTTCCAGTGCTTCCTCGCGGGTTGTCGGATTGTCGTGAATCCACTGCGCGAAGCCAATCGCACTGTCGACCGTCAGACCGGAGTCGGAGATTCGCTGCCCCAGCTCTTTTAAGCTGCCCCCCTGCTGCACATATTCACGAAGGTTCGGGATCCATGGCTCTATCCCGTCATAGCCCGCTGCACTGGCAATCTCTACCTCTCGCACTACCCCCGGTTTCTGCCCCCGGATCGTGCTGGTGTTGAGACAAAAACGAAAACCGCTGCTGCGGGGCGTTGCCGATACCACGCTGGCCGCAGCCCCGCCGGCGTGTTTCAGCAGGATTCCAGCCCCGGCTACTGTCGCAGCCCCGATCGCATGTCGTCGACTAATCACTCGTTTGTCTCCTGGACCTGACCTGATGATTCGCAGTATCAGTGACAGAGGTGTTTTGGGTTGAATGGATCCGGACCGCTGCGCACGACGAAACAGCATGGTGCTGGCAGCGAGCAAATCGTTCTGCGGCCAACACGCCGCCGCGCCCGGATCACTTCTGGGCTAACCATGCTAACAGAACATCGCGAATGAACCCATTAGCCACGTTGCATTTTCACACAGATCTCTTTCCCGGCGAAACAGCTCCTGCACACACGGCAATGGCTGCCCTATTTTTTCGGGGATTCTGCTTTATCGCCAGCATCTTCGGACTTCGGACGAATCATCTGAAAATATCGCCGAATCAGCTGCTTCTGCCCCGCCGGAATGGGCTCAGACTCCAGCGCCGCTTCACTCAGGGCTTCAAACTTCTCTGCGTTCTGCCGGTACTCACGCTCGGCAATCTGCTCCTGCTGTTCACCTTCTGTCTTCTCGGTGTCCGTTTCCCCCATTCCGGTATTCTCGCTCGTAATTCGCAACTCTTTCCCTGCGGCTCTCTGAGCCGTTTTGTCCCCTTGCGGTTCACCGGCAGTCCCTTTCCCGGCTTTTTTCCCGCCTTTTCCCTGCCCCTGAGCCACATTGCGGGCTTCACTTTCCACTTCCGATCTGGCCTGAGCAAGGCTCAGGGCCTGCTGCTGCAGCAGCTCCGAGAGCTGCTTCTGATTTGCCAGCCGACGAGCTTCCGAAGCCAGCCCCTTTGTTCCTTCCTGAAACTTCTGCGCGTCACCTGATTCCAGCCCCTCCGCCAGCTTTCCGGCAGCTTCACCGGTCACTCTGGATTTTCCCGACTCCTCAGATCCCTTCTGTACCTGCTTCAGTTTTTCCGTGACGGCTCTTTGCGTCTGCCGATCAAGCGAAGGGGCACTCAGCTTCGAAAGCTCAGCATCCGCTTTTTTCAGGTCCCCCGCTGCCAGAGCCTTTCCGGCACCTGACATGTCCGCGGAAAGGGACATCGCTTCGCCGATTTCCTTCAATTGCTCAGCCGTGGCTGGATCATTGATCTGCTTCTGCAGCTGCTGCAGACTCGATTCCATTTCCGACAATCGGGCAAATGCTTCCCGCGGCGTTGTTCCCGCTTTGCTCAGTTCCTGAAGATTGCGATTCATGGAATCCAGCAACTGTTTCAGATTCGTGTCCTGCTGCTCCTTCTGAAACTCCTGCAGTTTCTGAACGTCCTCCTGCAGCTTGTTACTCTGCTCCATCAGCACTGGATCCACCTGCTGCGCAGTGGTTAATTTTACCGCTGCAGGCGACAGGATCGTCAACAGAATTGCGGCAGCAGACAGTACCAGACCCCGATTCCAGTTCTGAGGAGTCTTCAATCTCACAACCTGATCCGGATTTATCGCCTCAAGATGTCTGGTCGCGTCCTCGATCTGCAGCCGCTGTACCGCGTTTAGCTCTGTCTGAGTCAGAAATCGAATTCCTGTCTCCAGCCGATCCTTCAAACCGAACTGCTCGTCAACCCACCTGGCCGTATACGTCAGTCGAACAGGCTGCCTCAATGCCAGCAAAAGTCCGCCGAGTGTCGCAGAGAGACTTAACGCGGGAGGCAACCACAGCGGACTGCGGTGGCCCACGGTCAGCATTCCAAGTGCAACCGCACAGCTGGCAGTTGCCCCGGTCAACAGCCCGACGGAAGCCCACTGCCAGAGCCTGCGAAGCTGAAGTCGCCGTCGAAACGTGGCCAGCTTCTGTAGCAACGGGTGCCCAGCCCCCGCCTGAAGGAATTGTTGTCGCGTCTCCTGCGTCCTTGGACTCATCGCGATGGCCCTCCCGAAATGTTCCGTCCGCCCGAAATCATTCGCCCAATACCAGACATCTGCGCCAGGGAAGTCCACCGAAATTCCACGCGGCGAAGCGCAACGTCCAGCACCAGCAGCAATGCCGCCAACGCCAGCAACACGGTTCGCAGCGACTGCGACCGCACGACATGGCCGTCCGTCTTTTCAAACACCTCCGTCGGCTGGGCGTCAAAACGGCCGTTCGACACCGTTGCAATCTCCCTTAGCAACCGCTCATTCACCGGCTTCAGACGCAGTTCGTCGCCATATCCTACATGCATTGCTCGCGACTGCTGTGCAATCAACTGACCATCCTGACGAATCGCGATGTCCATATTCCATGCCCCAACGTGCCCCGTGTTGATTTCCGCTTCATATCGTCCAGGAGCACTCTGCTGAAGCAGCACACGCTGTTTCTGCATTTGCGGATTCACCACCAGCACATCGGCTTCCGCCATGTTCAGAAACTCCCCCGCCGCATTCGTGGCGTCGACAAGGAGTCGCGTTCGCGAACCGTGTCTGTCAAGCGAAAACAGTATGCCGCCATCCGTCGATTTTCGCATTATCTGACGTACGACCTGCGTCCAGAATTTGCCATAGCCCGACCATGTCAGCCACTCCGCCGCCCAGCGACTCTTTGCGTCCGAGGTAAACGCACCACTCATCCCCAGCCCGTAACGCCACCACGCCAGCAAGGGGTCCCCCTTCTCTGTGGCCAGAATCACTTCACCGCCCGGCTTTGGACGCGTCACCACGTAACCAAGCAGCAATGGCGCCGTGTCCAGTTCGACATCGGCCAGCGCACGCGTCGCACGCATGACCTGCGGAACAAACGGCTCCTCGTCCATCGCCGATTTCCCCGCTGTCATCGTCTCCCGAGCAAAGATCTGCGGCACCTGAGCTGGATCTTCCGCCAGATAAAATCGCCCCTTACCAAGTCTGGCGATGGATTTTAAAAGAGTCGTGTCCGTCGAATCCTCTCCACCCACGGCCACGACCGATACGGTCATCTTTGCCGCCGCCATCTCCCGCGCCAACGACTCGAAATTGCCACTGTTCGAAATTCCGTCCGTCAGCATGATCACATGCTTCAGCCTCGCATTTGTGCCACCAAGTATCTCCGAGGCCATCTCCATCGCCGGAAACATGCTCGTGCCTCCACCTGGCTGAATCCGGCCAATCTGCTCACTAATACGCCCCCTGTTTCCCGCCGACTGCATTTCGCTGATCACCCAGGTCTGGTCATCAAAGGCCAACACCGCAACCTGATCCCTGTTGCCCAGTAACTCCACGGCCGATCTCGCTGCCGTACGCGCCATCTCCAGTTTGTCCCCGTCCATGGAACCCGATCGATCGATCACCAGAACCATCCCCAGCGATGGCTTCTCCTTTTCCTTTTCAAAATCGCTCCGCAATGGCAAAATCTCTTCGATCGGACTCCGATAATATCCCCCGGGCCCAAATGACTGATCTCCGCCCAGCATCAGAAAACCACCGCCCGAGTCCTGAACCCATGTCTGAATGACGGCCATCTGCCCCAGACTCAACTTCGTTGCCGGTACGTTCGACAACATCAGCAGTTCATAATTCTGCAGCCCCTCCAGCGTATCCGGTAAGCCTTCAGGGGGCCTAACGTCCACCTGAATCCCTTCGTCCTCCAGCGCAAAAGCCAGTTCCTGAATCAGCTCCGGGGCACTCTCTACAATCAGTACTCTCGGTTTGCCCGATGCATACACCAACCCGGCATCAGAATTGTTGTCCAGCAGCGTGTCCTGTTTCAGCCCCGATACCCGCACGCGAAACATCGCGATCCGATCCCGCTCGACCGTTTGCTCAAATCGAAATACGTTCTCGCCCGGAACAATCTTCCGCCGTTCACTGACCACCCGGTAGTCCCCCCGGAAAATCTCGATCAGCCCCTCGTCCTCGTGACTGGATGAGACAGTCACTTCCACCGGAAACGGTTCACCCTCACGAACCTCCGCAGGCACCCGCACTTCAGAAACCTGCACTTCCGGGTCGTCTCGCACCGGCAATGGAACCGTCCAGACAGAAACGCCCGCGCCTGCTGCGGACAGGATCGCATCGCCTTCCGTCTCGTTTCCATCCGTCAGCAATACCAGACGCGGGACATATCCCGGCGGCGCATACGCCGCAGCCGTCTGAATTGCCTCCGCGATATTGGTGCCCGCAGACCACTCCGGTGCTTTAGAATTTGACTGCTGCGATGAGTTGGTACCGGCAGCCTGACCAGCGGATCCTGTCTGACCGTCTGATGCTTTACGAAATCTTTCGTAATCGGACATGCCCTGGCCACTCTCGGATGCAAACGGTATCCATGCGGACGGTCGACCTCCACGCACAGACTCCGCTGCATTCAAAAACGCATCCACTCGCGCTCGACCATTTGCCCCCACACTGCTACTGCGGTCCACAAGAAAAATCACAAACGGCTCATCCGATAGACTCAACCACGTCATCCCCGAAAGTGCAGCAACCAGCAATGCACACACAGCGCTGCGAATCGCCAGCGATGCCAGTCGCTGCAGTCGCGAAAAATCGCTCAGGCTGCGAGCAAACCAGATCCACAGCACAATTCCCAGTGGGATCATGAGCAGCAGAAAACCAGGTTGTGAAAATTCCATGGGCATGGATCTGGAAGCACTTAAAAAAGTCAGCGTTACGGAAGACCACAATGGTCCCTGAATGACGCATTTCCCAGCTTAACTATAGCTATCAAGTCAATAAAACCGCCGGGTATCCCTGAGTGATGTTTCAATCATTACGAAATCCATCTCCGGTGATACAACGCCCACTCCGCAGCTAAAAAGGCACAGGCTGTCAAAATCAGATAAAACCAGATCGGTCGACTTACCAACCCTGCTATGCCGCCGGGACTTTTGTCCGGAAGGTCGAATTCCGCCGTAGGCCGCAGATTTGTTTCACAACCATTCGCCAGATTCACAGCAAACTCCTCAAGCGTCTTCACTGCAGGCTTCAGCGGTCGGCTTCCCTGCATCTCGGCCTCGCTGACCGACCAGATACCCACTTGCTGCAGTGGTCCGGTCAGCAGCGTTACCATATCCGAAGCTGAATCACCTGCGTCTGCCGGCTGAGCTGTGGCGCTGATGGCCGCTCGCTCGCCATTCGGTGCCGTCAGAAAAAAACGCGACACTGCAGCAGCCGTGTCGACAGCCGCACGCTCCACCATGGGCAATCGCAACGAAACCGTTGCGTTCGCTCCGGCAGCCAGCGTTAACCGCCCCTCAGAACTTTCCCCGGCATACCAATTCAGAATATTGGACATCAGAATGGGGAATACTGTCCGAAATGCCAGATCACTGCTCTGCAGCGCGACGGGCACCACCACACAATCCCCGTTTTTCCGCTTCCAGAGACTGCACAACGATTCCCCATCCACAGTCTCTACCAGACTTTCTGTCTGTTCCCGGAATGTTATCTGCTTCGCTTCCGGGATCAGCACATTGTCCAGCTGGATGTTCTTCATCAATGGCGATGTCTCTTTCTGTAAGGCGATCACGGGATTTTCAATCGTGGCTCCGATCGTCCAGGCATCACACCCTGTCGCAGGGTCCAGCACCACCAGATTTCCCGCAGGCAAACGCTCCGGGACCAGCTCGTGCAGCACAATCACACTCCCCGCAGGCCAATCTGATGCCGCTGGCAGTGCGTTGACCACTGTTAATTGCACAAGAGGATTGGCCTCAAAGACCTTTTGAACAAACAGATTCCCCGGTGTCACCAGAAACACCTTCTGCTTTGTCGCCGGCGACAGAATCGCCCAGCCGGAATTATCGGTCAGCAGTCCATCCACACTGCCGCTCTGTTCCACACCAGCAACACCTTCTGGCCCGTCACTGCGAATTTCTACAAGTTCCGCCCGCAATTGGCCTCCCTCGGCAGACAACTTCGGAAGACTTCGCGTCCACTGCTCGTCGGCCTTCAACGTCATCGGAATCACATCAATCGGCAGCCCATTCAGACTCAATTCCAACTGGCAGCTCACCCCAACCGAAGACGCATTGCGCACACTCGCCAAAATCTCATACCCCACCGGGTCCACCAGACTACGACGCACCTGAAAGGCCGTGATACCCACATTTCCGGTCGCTTCGCCAACCCGCAGAAATTCCACCTGCACGCGGGATTGGTTCGCTAAGCCCCCTGCCGCCTCAGACGGCTCCAACTTCTCCATGGTAGCGACCTGGCTGTCCTCGGGAATCGGCTCTGCCACCGGCGTGGCTGGAGAATCTGCAGCCGCCGCGTCCGCCGTCGATGACGCACACACACACCCGTCCGTCACAACCACAATTCGTCCACGGCGATTGTCACCAATCAGGCGCTGTCCCAGTTCAATCGCTGCCTTCAGCGATGTGCCCGTGTCTGCAATCTTCACGCTGTCAATGGCCCGCAGCAGCGAAGCCGCATGATCCGTCATCCCCGTCACAATTCTGGTCCCGGTGTTTGCCACAACGACGGCCGCTTCATCCTGATGTCGCAAACCATGCACCAGCGTCTTCGCAGCAGATCGCCCAAGCTCCAGCCGCGTTGTGCTTCCTGCGGTCACCGCCATACTCGCTGAATTGTCAATCACAATCACCAGCCGCTCCGCTTCACGCAGCGAAGATTTCAACAGGGGATCCGCGGCTGCCAGCACCAGCGTCAGCAGAATCAGCATCTGCGCCAGCCATGATGTCAGGTGACGGAAACTCTGCCACAGCGACCGTGGCGGCTTCTCGTCAAAGACCTGGCTCCAGAAAAGACCGGTCGACACAGGCACACGGCGCAACCTGACCCTCAGGATGTAAAATACGGTGATCGGCAGCGCGATCACAGCGAGCATCAAAGCGGCAGGAAGTCCAAACGTCATCGATTCCAACTACCAGCATTCGCAATTCTGTCTGAAAATCTGCGTCTTTGCAGATAATCAGCATCAAACCCTGTTCAGTTCCGCAATTCCACTCCCGGCAGCAATACTGCTGCTGAACGGAAACACAAATTCTTAACTGCGTCGTCTCAGCTTCGCCGTCTTCCACTTGTTCGCATCAGTTGTTCGCTCCCTCGTTCCACCGGACCTCGAGTATGGTTCCACAAAACCCGCGCAACGTCACATCACCGCAGCCGATGCCCTCATCATACTCAGAATCAGTTCATCAAACCGAATCTCCGTGGATGACTGCTGACACCCCGCATTATGCCTCCGACAGTAATCCCGTACTGACTGCTGATGCTGCAGAAACAATTGCCGGTAATTCTCCAGATTTCTCTCCGTGACCGTCACGCGTCGCGAAACCCCGGTCTCCATATCTACCAGCTCCGCGTCCCCCAGCAATCCCGGGTTAGCTTCGGCTGGCGCGTACAACTGAATCACATGCAACTCAAAGCGGCGATATCGCAACTGATCCAGCGCAGACTGAAACCCGCGCGGATCAAAGAGGTCGCTCAACACAACCGCCAGTCCCGGACGTGGATTGCGATGCAGAAACTCCTGTACGGACTGCGTCAGATTAGTGTCGCTTCCGGTCGTCTCCAGACGCTCAAGAAACTGCATCACACTCAGGATTCGATCTTTGCCCCGAGTCACCGGGAACTCCTGAACCATGCCGTCCGCACACATCACAATTCCAATTCTGTCCAGATCCGCGAGGGCCACATACGCCAGTGCGGCCGCTACCTGACGCGCCAGATCAAACTTCGACGGCTGACCAAAGGCCATGCTGCGTGAACTATCCAGCATCAGGTACACATGCAGATCCTGCTCTTCCTGAAATCGCTTCAGCAGCAAATCGCCATGCCGGGCGTAAATGTTCCAGTCCATATAACGCAGATCATCACCCGACGTGTACTCACGATGCTCAGAAAACTCAATCCCCGATCCCGTCTGCATTGTCCGCCGTTGCGCCATCAACTGACCACGAAATACCCGTTTCGACATAATCGAAAGGTATTCCAGTCTCGTCAGAAAATCCGGCGGAAATAACATCGGGAAACCACGTCTCAGTCTGCAAAATGGAACATCACAGGGAGCAACGGCGGACCATCAGACGCGGCCCTCGCAACAATTCGCTGCCGTTCAACGCTCAGGACCCCTTCCCGATCAGCGCATCTTCCCGGATGTCCGCGAAAATCCGGCGAATGACGTCGTCCGTGCTGACTCCCTCTGCCTGCCCTTCGAAATTCAGAATCATGCGATGACGCAGCACCGGCAGCGCCATCGATCGAAGGTCGTCACGCGAAACATGGTAGCGATTGTCCAGGATCGCCCGAATCTTGGCCCCGAGGATCAACGCCTGCAATCCCCGCGGACTGGCACCGTAACGTACATACTTCTTCGCGGCGGCCGACGCCAGTTCGTGGTCAGGATGAGTCGCCACGACCAGCGCAATGGCATACCGCCGCACGTCATCTGCAATCGGAATGCCCCGCGATAAACGCGACATCTCCAGAATTCGCTCACCCGTCATCACTGCCTTTGCTTCGGGCGCCTGACAGCCCGTGGTACGGTCCAGAATCATTTCCAGATCCTGCACACCCGGATAGCGGACCAGAAGCTTCACAAAAAATCGATCCAACTGGGCTTCGGGCAGAGGATACGTGCCTTCCATTTCCAGTGGGTTTTGAGTCGCCATGACAAAAAACGGCTCCGACAGACGATGCGTTACACCAGCCACCGTGACCGAATGCTCCTGCATTGACTCCAGTAACGCGGATTGTGTTTTTGGCGTCGCCCGATTGATTTCATCCGCCAGCAGCACATTGGCGAACAACGGACCTTGCTGGAACTCAAACACCTTCCGACCGTCGGCCGTTTCTGCGATCACCTGCGTTCCGATCAGGTCGGCCGGCATCAGGTCCGGCGTGAACTGAATACGATGAAAATCCAGCTGAAGTGCGCTTGCGAGTGTTCGAACTGTCAGCGTTTTTCCGAGCCCTGGCACTCCTTCCAACAGGACGTGCCCACCAGCCACCAGGGCGATCAGCGTGTCATCCAGAATCTCCGTCTGCCCCACGATCACACGGGAAATCTCCGCGCGAAGACGGAGGAAATCACGGCGAAATTCTTCAAACTGAATTTTGAGTGCATCATCATTCGACATGGGCCGGTACTCAATCTGATCAGCCATTCCAGCTGAGGTTCAACGCTCAACAACTGTCACACTCGCCACACCAGAGATCTCCGGGAAGACGGCCCTTTTATGGTAACGAATCCTGCAGTTCGATGTTAGCGAAACGAAGAATCGTGTACTGGATCTGAAATCTCTGCTCCCAAATCGCACGACCATCAGCCCGCGGCGCGGATGCAGGAATCGGCATTCCCGCAGCGAATGGAATGTAGAGCGTCACGCCAGTTTCCCACCGCCGCAGCCACCGGACACGCAGCCATCGAGCCACTGGGGAGAGCCACTGGGGATGAGAGCCACTGGGGACACACCACCTTTTGACAGCGATAGCAGCTCAATCAGTCCTAACGCCTATCCGGGTAATCCGATGTGATGCCATTCTGAAACATGGCAACGGAGACGCTGTGTCCCCGAGATATTTGTCACGCAAAGACGCGAAGACGCAAAGGGAGGATGGCGATGTGTTCACACGTGTCGTGAGTAGTACGATCAAGTCGGACGGAAACTGTCATCCCTTGCCCCGGTTTTCTTTGCGCCTTTGCGCCTTTGCGAGAGAATGTGTTTGTCACGCAAAGACGCGAAGACGCAAAGGGAGCCATCGAGCCACTGGGGACACACCACCTTTTGACAGCACGCAGCCATCGGGGACACACCAACTCCAGCGAGCCATCGATTGAGCCCCTCGGGGACACACCACCTTTTGACAGCGATAGCAGCTCAATCAGTCCTAACGCCTATCCGGGTAATCCGATGTGATGCCATTCTGAAACATGGCAACGGAGACGCTGTGTCCCCGAGATATTTGTCACGCAAAGAGGCGAAGACGCAAAGGGAGGATGGCGATGTGTTCACACGCGTCGTGAGTAGTACGATCAAGTCGAACGGAAACTGTCATCGTCCTGGTTTTCTTTGCGCCTTTGCGTGAGAATGTGTTTGTCACGCAAAGACGCGAAGTCGCTAAGGGAGGATGGCGATGTGTTCACACGCGTCGTGAGTAGTACGATCAAGTCGGACGGAAACTGTCATCCCTTGCCCTGGTTTTCTTTGCGCCTTTGCGTGAGAATGTGTTTGTCACGCAAGGGAG
>CAIQIE010000205.1 GCA_903871805.1 uncultured Planctomycetaceae bacterium
CAACTGACAACTGACAACTGACAACTGACAACTGACAACTGACAACTGACAACTGACAACTGACAACTGACAACTGACAACTGACAACTGACAACTGACAACTGACAACTGACAACTGACAACTGACAACTGACAACTGACCGACTACTGGATCCTGTCCCCGGATTCCAGACGCCGAAACAACAGCAGGTACATTCCTGAGGTGACTACCAGCAGCAGGCCCGATCCCGACCACAGAACCGTCGGCCCAAAACGGGAAAGAATCAATCCCCCCAATGGTGCTC
This sequence comes from uncultured Planctomycetaceae bacterium, assembly GCA_903871805.1. Lineage (GTDB taxonomy): Bacteria > Planctomycetota > Planctomycetia > Planctomycetales > Planctomycetaceae > SXXK01. The sequence goes on from CAIQIE010000205.1 coordinate 285, forward strand.
CCAGCGCGATCGATAACGCATGGGAAATATTAAACAGACCCATGTACCGGGCCCGCAACTCCGGTGGCGCCATCTCTGCAACAAGGGACGGTTTGTAGGGTGCCTGAAGAATCTCACCAAAGGTCCACAGAACAATTGTCAGCAGAATCATGGGAACTGACTTTGCAAACATTGTCAGTCCAAAACCCAGCGCCATGAACAACTCTCCGATCAACAGTACATTCCTGCGCGGAAAACGGTTCAGCCACGGTGTGAACGGCAACTGCAACAGGACAATCATCAATCCGTTCACACAAATCATGGAACCAAACTGCAGTTCGTTAAATCCCATCCCCCGAAGATACAGCGGCAGCGTCACAAAAGCCTGCATAAAGACAATGTTCGTGAGCAGACTGCAAAAACAAAACAGGAGAAAATTGTGATCCCCGGAGACATGTCGCAGGGCCGCAAGGGGCGAAACTGTACGTGACGGCCGAGAACTCTTCGACTCCTGCAGCGTCGACGCATCCACCGTGGCCAGTGCCTCCGCTGCAGCCAGCGGCGAATCTCCGGAATGCCGTGCCTCCTCGTCCGCCACTGTCCTCTCTGGAAACAGTCCTGACCCATGCTCTCGGGAGTGCGTTTCCCGAATGAACAGCAGAACCACCACTCCAAACAGACACGTTGTCAAACCGTCCACCCAGAACAGATACTGGAATGAACGTGCCGCCAACAACCCCCCGACCGGAGGTGCCACGGCAAACCCAAGGTTGAAGGACAGAAACAGCAAACCATAAGCGTGCGGTCGACGCTCACTGTCTGTAACATCGCCAATCATTGCCGATGATGCCGGACGGTACATTTCCACAATCACGGCGAACAGAAACAACACCGCCATAAAAGCCCAGCCATCGCGTATCAGGCTCAGACCAGCAAGCATCGCTCCGCCGCCAAACAACGCCAGCAGCATCGTGGATCGACGCCCAAACTGGTCTGCCATCTGCCCGCCCAGCAACGCCGAAATGACAGAACCAACCCCAAACATCCCGATACAGTAACTGGCAAATCGCGGCCCCATCCCCAGTTCTTCACTGACATAGATCGTCAGGAACAACATCACAAACGAGCCCACACGATTGATGAAGCAACCCAGGCAGAGAATATGCACTGTCGAAGGTAGCTCCGCGTATCCGCGAAGCAACTGACCAATTCCGACCACGGCACCATTCATCCGACCACCAACTTTGCTTCCCTACAACAATCCTGCAACAATTCCGCCCTTCGCGGCGGGCGTCTCATCAGTCAGCCCGCATCACCATTTGCGCACGCCCGTTGATAACCACACATGACAACTGACCGAACTTCCCTTAATCCGCAGGCCGCTTCAACAGGAACCGCATCCCAGCTTCCGACGTTCCATTCGTGCCGTGTTTCTCGGTCTCTCGCCCCTCGTTACTACATCCTCGCCCCGGACTAATGTCCACCCAGATGCTCCCGAACACAGTGCAGCGCGATAACAAAATCCGAGAAGGGGTGAGTGCACGTCAATACATGCTGGATACATCAAAACGAAAACCGCCGATCCCCTTGTTCAGGAGAGCGGCGGCGCGTTGAATCTGATCAGCTTTCATGCCAGCGCTGTTGCAGCGACTGGACGAGTGGCACGTAGGCCGTCCAATCAGCCGTTGGGAGCAGTAACCTGTACTTCCCATGGCTTTGCATTTCGCTCGCGAAGGCGAGTCGCTTTGCCAGCTCGCTCACGAAGATAGAACAGCTTTGCGCGACGAACACGGGCGTGTCGTCTGACTTCAACCGCAGCTACCTTTGGGGAATTGGTCGGGAAGGAGCGTTCGACGCCTTCACCCTGAACGATACGACGCACAGTGAACATTTCCCGAGTTCCGTCGCCGCGGCGGGCAATAACCACACCGCTGAACTTCTGGATACGTTCTTTGTTGCCTTCCAGAATTCTGGTGTGCACGTCGACAGTGTCGCCGACGGAGAACTGCAGAGGCTGTTCGCGCAGGCTGGATTTCTCGGCGATATCCAGAAGTTGATTACGCATGATCAGGGTCCTTTCGACTCGAAGCGATCCACGATCACCTCGACAAATACTTCTTAAACAACTTGTGTAAATTTCTGCCCTGCTGTCAGTGACGCAGGCGTTTATGGAACACAGTACCGAGAATTCCAACACAGGCTACAGAGACCCGCCTCCCGCCGCATTCGGTGGTGGCAGTAGATCTTTACGACGCTCCGCAGTCCGCTTCAGACTTTCTTCCCGTTGCCAGTTTTCAATTTTCTTATGATCACCAGTGATCAGGATATCCGGCACCACCATTCCGCGGTATTCGCGCGGTCGAGTGAATTGCGGATGTTCCAGCAGACCTGCATGACTGAATGAGTCGTAACGACTGCTGGTTTCATCATGCAGGACACCCGGTATCAACCGGATGACCGTATCCACGATCAACATGGCCGGCACTTCCCCACCATTGCAGATGAAGTCACCGACAGACACTTCCAGTGGCCCTAAACCCTGTCGAATTCGGTCGTCAAAACCTTCGTAACGACCACACAGCAGCAGCAGACGAGTCTCCTGCGACAGCTCTTCCACCAGAGTCTGATCCAGTTTTCGACCTTGCGGAGTCATCATCAGCAACCGGCCCGGAGCCGGCGTTGCCGCCTGCACAGCTTCCACACAATCAAATACCGGAGGACAAGTAATCAACATGCCGGGCCCGCCACCGAACGGCTTATCGTCAACCTGCTTTCTTTTTCCCTGAGCGTACTCACGAAAATTATGCAGCTGGATATCCACCAGACCGCGATCGATTGCCCTCTTGAGATGGCCTTGTCCCAGATAACTCTGAAACATTTCCGGAAAGAGGGTAAGGATATCAAACCGCATTGCAGACGATGACAGAAGTACCGACGGGATGACTACCGACGCTTGTAACCAACTTACTCAGCCGCAGGAGCTTCAGCAGTTTCCGCCGCTGGAGCCTCTTCACGAACCTTTGGGGCTAACATCGGCGGCGGTGATTTCGCGGTGCCGAATGTATTGGTCTTCACTTTGCGAATCAGTGCATTGACCTTCTCGCTGGGCTGAGCCCCGACGGAGAGCCAATAGTCCACTCGCTCGATGTTCATCTTTACTCGGGCAGCCTTGTCGTGAACCATCGGGTCGTAAAACCCAACTTCTTCGATTGCCTTGCCGTCGCGCTGAACACGCGAGTCCATGACACAGATTCGGAAGAAGGGTCGATGCTTTCGGCCCATCTTCTTCATTCGGATACGAACAGCCATTGCTACTCCTGAACTGATCTGGAAAACACAACTAAAGCCTTTCGGTCGCGGTCCGGCGTTCCGAAAGCCTTTAAGGTGCAAACTATCAAATTTTCGTGAACTCTTCGAATGAAAAACTGTAGATTATCGGTCAGGCTTGGTGGTTCAAATCAATCCACCTGCAGAATCCCCTGGAAAACCCAACGTTTTTCCGAATTCTACCGTTTCCTGTTCCGTTTTTTGGCTTTCTGGGCCTCTTTTTTTTGCTTCTTTTTCTTCTCGCGAGCCGCGTCACTGTCGGCAGGGCCTCGCTGACTTCTTAATTTTTTCTCAACAAGCTCGGCCCCGGGATCTAAGAATCCGCCGTCTGTCAGTCCCCTGACCGCCCGCAGCCGATCCCGCATCCCCATGTTACTCATGCCCTGCATGAGCTTACTCATCATGGAGAAGTCCTTGAGCAACTTATTCACTTCCGCCTGCTGAACACCGCTACCAAGAGCAATGCGACTGCGACGGCCGCGATCGATGATCTCCGGATTCTGACGCTCCTTCGGAGTCATCGAATCAATGATCCCTTCAATCCGCCGCAAATCGTCTTCGGGATTCACGTCCCCAAGCTGCTCGACCAGCCCACCCATGCCAGGAATCATCTTCATGATGTCCCGCATCGATCCCAGCTTTTTCATCTGCCGCATCTGCTTGCGGAAGTCGTCCAGCGTGAAACGGCCCTTCTGCATCCGCTCCTGCTGACGCTGCATCTCTTCTTCGTCGAATTCCTTCTGGGCTCGCTCGTAAAGCGACAAAATGTCGCCCATGCCCAAAATTCGACCCGCCATGCGGTCCGGATGAAATTCCTCCAGCCGGTCCAGCTGCTCTCCAACACCAATGAACTTAATCGGCACACCAGTGACTGCTTTGACGCTTAAAGCAGCACCGCCACGCGTGTCGCCGTCCAGCTTTGTCAGGATAACGCCGTCCAGCTCCAGTGCCTCGTTGAACGCCTTCGCACTGTTGACCGCATCCTGCCCCGTCATCGCGTCGCAGACCAGCAACGCCTGATCCGGCCCCACCGCTGAATCAATCTGCTGCAATTCCTTCATCAGACCGGCGTCGACATGCAGTCGACCCGCCGTGTCCAGAATCACAACCTGGGCTCCAACCCGCTTCGCTTCTTTCACCCCGTTACGACAAACCTGTACAGGATTGCTGGCCTGAGGATCCTCGGCATACACAGGGCAACCAACCTGCGAGCCAATCACCTTCAACTGCTCAATCGCCGCAGGGCGCTGCAGGTCCGCCGCCACCAAAAATGGGGAAACACCGGAAGCCTTCAAACGCGTCGCCAACTTGCCGCAGGTCGTCGTCTTTCCCGAACCCTGCAAGCCGCACATCATAATGACCGTGACACCATCGCGACGAATCGTCAGCGTATTGTCCACCGGCCCCATCAGGCTAATCAATTCCTGATGAACAATCCCAACAATCTGCTCTTCCGGCCGCAATGCACGGAGCACCTGCTCCCCAACAGCCTTTTCCGTCACACTCTGAACAAAGCTCTGCACAACATCATACGCAACATCAGCCTCCAGCAAGGCCCGACGAACCTGCTGCATGCCCTCACGGATATTCGACTCGGTGATCTTTCCAGGTCCCCGGAATGCACCAAATGCCTTACCCAAGCTCTGTGTAATGGACTCAAACACGCAGAAACCAACACTTTGTTAAGTCAAAATCCAACAAATCAAACACACAACACGCAAAAACACATCGCGAAATACACGCAACAACACCACCTGCCTGCTGGTACCAGACACGCCACAAACCTATGTCAGCTTTGAAGTTATCGCTTTTCAGGAATGCAGGGGCACACGGCGCGCAAAAACAGCCGCGGATTTTCGAATGGGTAATGATATCGGCAGATGATCGCTGTGGCAAGCTGTTCGTTAAAAATCGCAGCTTCCCTGCGGCTACAGCAAATAAGTGTGTTATTCCAAGGCCAACCCTGCTTGCCGCTGCAACACTATCCCCGGAAGCCGTCAACACAGGCCCCGGAAGCCGTCAACACAGGTGGCCCCAGCAGCATTTCACACATCGCCCAAACGACGGCTCGCGTCAATGCGTCGTCCCACGTGCGGCCCATTATGCCATTTTGCCGGCTCCGGCCACCCAAACACCAATCATGCCCAGACTGCGGTTCTTCCAACCGCATTGCGGTCCGGGCAGAGTCCAAAAACCACGCAGAACCGCGACATTTACTGTGTCACCAACTCGCTCTCCGCGTTTTCTCGAATCCGCTTCAGCTTCATGTCCAACTTCTTCACAATCACGGTCCGGAATTCCGATCGAGCGGCCGCAAGTTCCTTCTCTTCCGTCGTAATCGTGACCACCCAGCGTGCCAGTCCAAACGGTACGTCTTTCGATACCCAATATTCCGCCTCGTGCGTGGAACGACTTTTCTGACTCTCCATCACAATCCGGCCGCGTCGATGAATGGCGGAAATCTGAAGCCCCTGAAGAATAATCTCAGGGACCGCATTCGTCGCCACAACTTCCAGATTGTCGTAGGTGGTCAACAGGGTGATCGTGGGATAGTAACGCAAAGAAGGAGTCTTAATCGGCTCAATCCCCTCTTCCCCCAAGCGACGAAATCCCCGAACAATCGGAAGCATGTCGTTGGCAATCCCGTCAGCATCCCGCGGCTCACCAATCACTTTGCTCTCTGGAACAAGGACCTTATAAATACGAGAACCGACCGGTCCCGGATCCACACCAGCCGCTCCGGATTTGCCCGTCACTGTTTTGATCTCGATCCAGCGGCAGGGCTGCTTTTTCCCTTCAAACTCCGCTTCCTCCTGACCCACCGATTTGATACTCAATTCGCTGGTCCATGTCAGCGGAGCTTCATCGTCCGCGGATACCCCCTGAGTCATCGTGCCTTCATATTCCACTGCCGTTCCATCTTCCGGCAACTGGAAAATCAGTCCCTGACCACGGACTGTCTGAGCAAATCCCGACACGAGTGAAAAAAACAGCAGGAAAGCAGCAGCACGGCGACTCATAGACAGCCTTCCAAAACCAGTAACCGATTTCTCTCAACAAACCGTCTTTGCCCGCCGGATCAACGTCCTCCAGCGCGCGTTGTGTAACCCATGGTCAGCCAATAACGATTCATCGGGCTCTACACGGATTTTCTCATTAGTTTCTTCGACAATTGCCACGTTCGACAAGAGCAATCAGCGGGCTGTCCGGCGAACCCTGCGAAAGCCTGCAAAATAGATCGGATTGGGGCGAAATGGTAGAATTTTCGGCCTCACGAGCGCTACCCTCGCGTTACCAGACTCCACTTCCGCCGACCCGCAAATACCCACCATACCCCGCAGTCTAAGTCACTTTCGCTGCCAGGCACCACAACGCGGCGCGATCGCTCGGCACGATTCAGAGATCCGGCAGGAGACAGGTCCTGGCCCGTCTCCTGCTGGAGATCCTTGTCAGACTAACCCAGCGTAAATTCAGGCAGCCGCACGATTTCTCCACCCTTCATGGCTGATTCGTGCGCACAAATCCCCACGCAGGTCCAGTTGGCACTGGTGACGGCATTTGGCCGCGGCTGGCGATCTTCAACAAGTGCACTGAGCATCTCGTGAGCAAGGTGCGGGTGCGATCCGCCATGGCCACCACCCTGCAGGAAGGACAGATGATCCGCATCGTGAATTTCCGACGGCAGTGTAAACCGGCGAATTGGCTCAGGAAGCAGGTGCGCAAAGTCCGGAACGGTGATCTTCTCGGCAATCTCGGGCTCCGGCTTCTTCGCCGTATGTATTACGTGCGGCTCGTGCTCCACCAGTGTCCATTCAAAGCTTTTCTTCGTGCCGTACACATCGAAGCTTTCGCGGTACTGTCGTGCAACATCGTACAGGAAGCGCCAGATGTGGGCAGTCAGGTCCGTATCCTTGATTCGGATATGACATGTTTCCACGGCAAATTTGTTGCCGGATTTTGCGGCGATATCATCCCTGACCGTTCCGGATCCAAAGCAACTGACATACTCTGCCAACCCGTCAACCAGTCCCAGACAGGGGCTGACGACGTGCGTGGCATAATGCATAGGAATCATCTTTTCCCAGTAAGACGGCCAGCCGTCCATGTCCTGCGGATGTGATGCCGCAAGGTGCTGAATCTTTCCCAGCTCGCCCTTCTGGTACAACTCTTTAATAAACAGAAATTCCCGACTGTAGACCACCGTCTCAGCCATCATGTACTTCAGGCCGGTCTGCTTCACCTTTTCAACGATCTGACGACATTCCTCAATGGTCGTAGCCATCGGCACGGTGCACATCACGTGTTTTCCGGCATCCAGCGCTTTCAGAGACATCCACGCATGGTCCGGAATCGGACTATTGATGTGGACAAAATCAATGCTTTTATCTGCAAGAACCTCGTCGTAACTGCTGTAACGCTTTTCAATCCCGAACTGATCGCCACACTTCTGCAGCTCTACTGGATCGCGTCGGCAAATTGCAGCCACATGGGCGTTGGGATGCGCCTGATAAATAGGAATGAATTCCGCACCAAACCCAAGTCCGATCATGGCAACATTGAACTGCTTCGTCATGAATGTTTCTCGCCTTCGAATGAAAACAACTCAGTACCCACGGCACCCCGAAATTCCTCCGGCTTACTGGCACCGAAGTCTCATGCCAGAGGAACAGACCAGTCACCGGCTCACAGATGACCGTCGCTCCGGATTTCAGACATCCTGCGGAAACCGCAGCAGACCAAATTCGTCCGGATGAGGACGCTCTATCCGCGTGATATCCTATTCTGTCGTTCCCTGGTCTGGGAGTGAATCGGCGAATTCACCGCTCAGTTCGGGAAAATTCCGATGGAAATCCGGGGAATCTGAAGGCCCTGCGGCGTCCCAGTGACCGCAACACCGCTCGCCGCCGTTTTCTGCCCCACCACTCAGCTTGCGTCCGCGAAAAATCCGCTCTTTTGCCCGCAACTGGGCGTTCCAGACTGGGGATTTTCCTGTATTAACACCCGAATTTCGCTCTGTTTCCCGAAAACTAAGCTTTCAGAAATCGGCAAAATCCGCTACTGAACGTTCACAGATGCGCTGATCTGCGCTTTTGCGGGAGGCAAAGGCGTTACTGACCGATCCGGCGCGGGGAAAGGATTCCCATGCAAAACTCGATTTGGAAAATTCTGGCGGCTCTTGGTGTTGTAGGTCTCGGCACGTTCGTTGTGCTGCAGGTCCAGCATCGGCTACCCAGCTTTAAAAAACAGTCCAGTACCGTAGAACTCGCCGCCGCGGATTCTGCGAATGCTGCTTTACCGCCCGACGCCACTCCAATAACTCCTGAGCAGTTTGCGGCCAGCAAGGCCAGCCCGGATACGTTTTTCTCCGTTAATGACGACGGGACTGCAACGCCCGCCAGCACCCCCAAAGACGCGAATCCGTTTGATCTGGGCGAACCTCCTCAGGAAACGGACTCCGGAAATTCCGCCTCAGACGCTGATGCAAAAACTACGTTTCAATTCGAAGCCACAGAGCCCGAAAACGCGGTCAAGGCCGCCAGCTATCAGTCAGACAACGCCCCTGAATCAGAAAATACGGCTCCAACAAGTGCCGAACCCACTATTCCATCCCTCGATTCCGAAAGTTCCGTCCCGATTCCTCCAGCAGATGACGCAGGCCCCAACCCTGGTGCCCCTATCCTGAAGTTTTTCAGCCCGGACGAAAATGCCGAGGGCGAGGGCTCCACAGAACCACCACCGGATATCACCAGCGACGGAGACGTGCCGGCTCCTGTTGATCTGCCCGATCCCGAGACACCACCAGCGGACAGCAATCCGCCAGAAGACAGCAATCCACCGGGCGAAGGAGATGTACCGGGCGCCAGAGAAACTCCAGGCGACAGGAACCCGGCAACCAACAGCGATCCCCCCGAAGAGACATCCGCGATTCCGGAACCCCCGGGCGACGATGTGCCTGCGCTGGTCGTACCCGAACCCGTTCCGGATGTCACCAGTCCAACTCCGGCAGATCCCTTCCCACCTGCAGTCAATCCCAGCCCCACTCCTCCAAAACGAACCACAACGCCACCTGCGCCAGTGACACCGAATTCGCCATTCAAGGAACCAGCGTCGGAGCCCGCACAACCTGCAAGTCCCAGGATTAACCGTGGTCCTTCAACCGTACCATCATCACCAGCTAAACCATCATCACCACCGAAGCCCGTAGTACCTGCTGCGCCCGCTTCACCGGACAAAGTCGACCGGCCAGGGCGCAGCACTGCGCCTCCAATGTCCGTGGATCGCGCCTTCGAACCGGATGCACCAACACCAGTCGCTCCAGCGCCGGGAAGCTCGGCAATGGAACGCACCTTCGTTCCCGACAAGTCTCAAAACTCTCCAATTCCCATCAATCGACTAACCCCCCGCACCAATCCACCCGCCACTGGGAAAATCAATCCACCCTCCACCGGCCGAACAATGCCCTCAACCACGGGGGCAATTGGCGCGGGAACGCGTGCCGCGGAGCCGGAACCGTTTGCTATTGATGCCGAATCGACGACAGGCCCGGACGCACAGGGTGCTTCGCGCCCCCGCGGCGAAGAAGACCGCCGCGCGACGCCGGCAGCAGAGCCGGAGCCGTTTGATATCGATGCGCCCGAAGCTGGAGCGCGTCCTGCCGCTGGGCGTCCACTGCCTCCGCTGAATGATGGCCCGGAGCTGCAGAAACGAGATCGCGATTCGAGAACTGACGGATTGTCCGGATCGCCTGCATCAGACGCTCCCGATTCCTCTCGACGCATTTCGGAAGTCATGCGGCCACAACTGACCGTCCGCAAACAAGCGCCAGAATCAGCGACCGTGGGAGTGGCCCATGAATACCGAATTGTCGTCTCCAACGAAGGCGATTCGCCGGCCTACGATGTGGTTGTCGAGGATGAACTCAGTAACGCGGCAGAATTTATCAGCTCTCGTCCGTTTGCCGAATTCGATAAGTCCACCGGGGTCCTCGCATGGAATATCCCGGAACTCGCGCCCCGCGAAACAAAGGAAATCGCCATTCGCATCAAACCGACCGGAGAAGGAACTCTGGACGGCATGGCCACCGTGCGATTCAAGGCGCAGGTTCGGTCCGCAACCGTGATCCGCTCGCCACGCCTTCAGCTGGAACTTCAGGGCCCCGCCGAAGTCAAGGTCGGTGATGAAGTATCACTACAGTTTCGCCTTGTCAATCGGGGCACAGGAGATGCCTCCAACGTGGTTCTTCGCAGCGTGCTGCCACCAGGATTGCGACATCCCGAAGGCGGAGATTTGGAATACGAGCTGGATCTGTTGCGGGCCGGCGAGGCTCAGGATGTGGACCTCGTTTTGATTGCCGCAGAGCCCGGTAAGCAGATTCGCGTCTCTGCAGAGCTGTCAGCGGACGGCATGGCCCCCACCACCGCCCGGACAGATCTGGCAATCATCGGCTCTCAGCTCAGTATCGAACGGCTGGGTCCTGACAAACGCTACGTGGGACGTCCGGCCCGGTTCCAGAATGTGATCACCAATGATACCAGTTTTGAGGCTGTCGGGGCGATCGTTGAAGAACGCGTGCCGGAAGGAATGGAAGTCGCCAACGTCAGCAGTGGTGGCGACTACAATGCGTCATCCCGAATCATTCGCTGGGAACTGCCCCGCATCGCGCCCGGCAAACAGGTCGTGCTGGACTCGGAACTGGTTGCTGAAACTACAGGTCGTATGGAATCCGTCGTCGAGGTGATTGAAAGCGCGGGGTTCCGGTCCCGAGCCGCACAGAATACGGTCGTGATGGTGGAAGGCCTGCACAATGTCACCGCGGACATCAGCCGGCTGGACAAACCCGTCGCCATCGGTGAACGCTTCGGCTTTACGGTCACAATTGACAATCGAGGCACTGCGGTGGCACGCAACGTGCGCATTTTGCTGCAGGTTCCCAAAGAGATTGAGGTGGTCGCTGCCGGAACTCGCGAAATTCCCGGAGAACTGCTTCAGGGCAATGTTGTCCGCTACGAAACAGTCGTGTCAATCAAGCCCAACGAAAAACGAAAGTTCCAGGTCACTCTTCAGGGACAGCAGGCCATTCGCAATGCCGTGGTTCAGGCACAGCTGAAATACGACGAAATGGACAAGCCGCTGATCGTGTCCGAATCTGTCACGGTGTTCGATGATCAGTTCTAAGTTGCTGCGACCGTGCAACAAACTTCGCCATGGGAAAATCGCCGCTTCGCAAAGGCTGCCAGGTTCCCCTGCAGAAGTTTTTTACTCTCCGTTATCGAGCTTCGACTTCTGCGGGTGAGAGCACCAGAGCACTCTCAGCATCCCCTGTCCAGACGGGCAGATCACAGCGGGTTGCCTGCCAGCCGGGATGTACCAGTGTTCCGGAGGAAGGGGCCGATTCAGCGCCTCGACCAGTGACACGAATGCGGCCGCCTGCCGACTTTGCCAGCGAGACCTGACTGCCTTCCGGCTGCTCCAGCACGGGGCGTATGGCAAACTGACGCTCCAGCACCGCACCACAGTCCCGATGAATGTCCCGCACGGCAGCGCCGATCTGAGCATCCGAATACGAGTCAATCGGTTCCCGGAGAAAATCAATCAGTCGTCCTTCCCGCTGCAGCGTGGCCAAAAGGCTGATGGCATCGCTGCGCGTGGGCCGCGGAGGTGCAACGGGTTTCGCCTGCTCGGCCGGTTTGCTGACCACAGGTGTCTTTTCCGGAATCGCGGCCGGAACCCGCAGCAGTTCGGTCACCCGAGCTGCCAGGGATCCATTTGTCAGAACCTGCCATGCAAGAGACAGCCGTCCCATAATCAGTGATCCAATTTCCGCTAAAAACATTCGGATAAAAAGCGACGGGGGAACTCCCCCCAAAACCTGATCCGGATCCGAACTTTAAAAATCCCATGGTCCGCGATTCACAGGTCACCATCTCATGGTAGATACTTGTCCCTGCAATGTAAGCGACCCGCAAGTCTGGTTCCAGCAGGTCCGCCGCGGGAAACATCCACTGCAGTTAACAGTACCCCGTCTTTTTCAGGTTGTCCGACAGATCTTTTCATCAGTTTCAGGAACCGCGGCAGAATTTCGCAAATCCAGGTGCACAGTTGTCGAGAGGCTGCATGATTTGACAAACTGTCACAATTCCCGGGCGATTTTCCTTTCAAAAACTGCGATGCTGTGGCTTTCCCGCCGCCTTTATGGCCCCATTTCTGAAAATCGTTTTGCGGAAGTAGTCGAAGCAGAAAATCACCGTCCGAAGAATCCGCGAATCAATGCACTTCCTTTTTGAACCCGTCGAAAGTCGAGACCCCCTGTTATGGCAGCCCGCATCATTGATGGCAAACTGATTGCCGAACAGTGTCGCGAACTCACAGCAACCAAAGCGGCCCAACTAAAAACTTCCCGCGGTGTCGTTCCGCATCTCGCGGCCATCCTTGCTGGTGACGATCCGGCCAGTCAGGTCTACGTTCGTAACAAAGAACGCGCGTGTGCGAAGGCCGGTCTGCACAGCACGCTGCACAGATTACCCGCAGATGTGTCTCAGCAGGAACTGATTGCACTCATTCAATCCCTGAATCAGGATCCGTCCGTGAATGGGATTCTCGTTCAGCTGCCTTTGCCCCGACACCTGAACACGACTCAGGTGCTGGACACCGTGCACCCCCTGAAGGACGTGGATGCCTTTCATCCGGAAAACGTGGGCCTGATGCTTCAGGGACGCCCGCGTTTCCTGCCGTGCACACCCGCCGGAGTCATGCAGTTGCTGCACTCCACAGGGACACCCATCGCCGGCAAACATGCAGTCATCATCGGTCGCAGCGATATTGTCGGCAAACCTATGGCGGCGCTGCTGATACAAAAAGGCGCAGATGCCACGGTGACCATCTGTCACAGTCGCACTCCGGATATCGCCGCTTTCTGTCGACAGGCCGACATTCTGGTCGCAGCAGTGGGCATCCCCGAATTCGTCCGGGGAGACTGGATTAAGCCAGACGCAGTCGTTATCGACGTCGGGATCAATCGCGTCGGTGAACGTCTGGTGGGCGATGTCGAATATGCACCAGCCCTGGAAAAAGCTGCCGCCATCACGCCGGTACCCGGTGGAGTTGGTCCGATGACGATTGCTATGCTGCTGCAGAATACGCTGAAGGCCGCCGAACTCCAGTCTGCGTGAATTCCAGAGACACCACCTGCCTCGCTGTGACGCATTATCGGTTCTGGCTAGACACTGCGATCATCTGCTGCGACAACACAGCCGGACTCAACAAGACCCGACTTTCCACCTGAAAAACAGGTCGATAGTGACCTATTGCAGGCCGGCTTTCTGGAAATCCTCGGACAAATCCGTTAAAGCATGATCCGAAACGAAGCCTCGCAGACCGTCACAGCGTTTCAACCCTCCCAGTGGCTCCTCCTTCATGGATCAATCCTCCATGGATCAATCATCAGCAGAGAAACATATGGCCATCGATCCTTCTGCTCTGCACATTCTGGCGATTCATGCACATCCGGATGACATTGAGTTTCAGTGTGCGGGAACGCTGACGCAACTGAAGAAACTGGGCTGCCGCATCTCTGTGGCCACTATGACCCCGGGCGACTGTGGCAGTGCAGAACATTCCGCCGAAGAAATTGCCCGGATTCGTCGAGGCGAAGCGGCCGCAGCGGCAGAAATCCTGCAGGCGAAGTACACCTGCCTCGAGTTTCGCGATCTGTCAATCGTGTTCGACAATGATAGTCGCAAACGGATGACCGAGTTTCTGCGACGGACGGCTGCTGATGTCATCCTGACAGCCCCTCCTGTCGACTACATGCACGACCACGAGATCACCAGCGCTCTGGTTCGAGATGCCTGCTTCAATGCGTCAGTCCCCAATTATCGGACAGGACAGTGGGACCCAGCCCCAGCCACCAAAAAAATTCCGTGGCTGTACTTTGTAGACCCCGTCGAGGGAATTGACCATTTCGGTCAGCGACAGCCGACAGATTTCATTGTCGACATCTCCGACCAGTTCGAACGCAAACTGCAGTCACTGGCCTGTCACGCCAGCCAGCGAGAATGGCTGCGGCGCCAGCATGGCATGGACGAATACACAGAAGCCTGTCGTCGCTGGAGCAGTGCCCGCGGCGCAGAAATCGGCAAAACCTTCGGAGAAGGCTTCCGACAGTACAAAGGACATCCGCACCCCAGTTCCAATATCCTTGGCGAGTTACTGGGAACTGCGGTCCATCAACCCAAATCGTGATTCCAAAGTGGATTCTGGCATTCGGCAGGCTGAGCCAACCCTCGTCAAAATGACTCTTGCGCGTCGAAGAACGACAGCCCCATTTTCGCCGCGTTGAACTCAGTCCTCAATGAACTCAGTCCGGCCAATGAGCACCTCTGCACAGGCTGGCTATGCACGGCAGGCAGATCGCACGATGAAAGACCGGTCTCACAAATCACCCAGTTCGCGCTACCCCGCTACGCACAACTGACAGCAATCCATCGTGATCAACGGCAGGACTGTACTTGAACGGTTCTGCGCAACACTCGGACATTAATGGCATGCTGTCGCGGACAGCGTTGTGAAATTCTTCCGATCGCAGATTTTAAAACCGGAATCAGGAACGCAGGGATGAACCAGAATGAGATTGAGTCCTATGTCGCGGGGTTGCCGAATGTTCAGCATTCCGAAAACTTCGGATATGCCTTCTACTTCTACGGCGACGATCATCGGCTTCCGTTCCTGACAACGGCGAATTCGGATAACGACTACGACAATGTTTCCAACCTCAGTCGCGAAGGCGTATTCCGCATCAACCTGGGTGTCACCAAAGCCACCTTCAGTCGACTGGTGCCCAACCCTGATGCCTCTGACATTGACTACACGGTACTCAACACCTTTCTGCCGCATCCGGATTATGCAAAGCAGCATTTCATCTGCATCCTCAATCCACTGGGCGAAAATATCGCGACCCTGAAGTCCCTGATCCAGGAGGCCTGGGAAATCGCCAAAAATCGCAACGAACGCAAGTCCTGATCGATCAGAAACGCCCGAGCGTCATTCCCGTGTCCATCCTTGTTATCGCGCTCGTGCTCAGTCCGCCGTAGCGGACGGTGCTCGTGCTCGTAATCGAAAAAAGAATCCTGGCTCGAGCGACCTCCTGCCCGACCTATGGTGCCAGGCACCTTGACGTTCATCTCAGGCACCTTGGCGTTCATCCGAAGGAGTCTGTACTGCTTTGCACGGAATTGTCTACACGCGTGAATCCCAGTGGAATTTATGCAGAATGCGGTGAATCACCGGAGAAAAGATGAGGGATGCAGCGACTATGAAAACCAGTCCTGCATAAAGCGCATAGAAACCTGCGAAAAGCTTACCTGATGTAGTTCCAGGCGTGTTGACTGGTCCCATGCCGCCAAGCAGCATCGAAGAGTTTAAGAACGCATCAACCGCCGACAGATGCTCAAGTTCCATGTAGCCAAACATGCCCAGACCAAGGGAAAAAAAGAGCAAAGCGAGGGCAATCAATGTGTGGAGGCACAAACGGGAAAGGAAGGCGCTAAGCCTGATCGGCTTGTGTTTACTCGATTCGTACATAACAGCCTCGACACGGTGAAGAAGAAAGAACTCAGATGAACAGATATAAGGATTTAAACGTGCCGGTATCAGGCGCCTTGCGGTATCAGGTGCCTGGCGGTATCAGGTGCCTGGCACCTGTTATCGTAACCCAAACAGACCATGAGATTTGCAACACATCGTGTGCTCAGCTTTTGTGCGCTGTCGTTCGGCAGTTTCGCCGCAGCGTACTGACCCCGGCAAGAGCCTCCGGACGCCCGGCTTCCGTGCGGAAGCGGCGGCGGAAGTTCTGCACGAGGTCCAGCCAGGATTCCACTGTGCAGTCCAGCCGCTCCAGGATCGGCTTCAGATCGCCGGAAATCGCTCCCGGCTTGTCTCGTCGCAATTGGCGCCCCGTCCAGTCCAGCAACTGCAGGTACTGATCCAGTGACATGAAGAGACAGCCCCTGTTGCTTGCTCGCCGTGTGGTCTGCTTTTCGCGAGCCTTCTTTTGCTTTGGCTCCAGTTCCACCGGAGCCAGCCACCCGGCACGCGGGCCGTGCTCTGTGTTCACCGCCTGCGCTTCTGCGGTGCCATTGGATTGTGCCTCCTGGCGATCCTGAATACGCGCCTGAGCACCAGTGAAATCACTGGTTTCAGGAGCCTCCGCGATGCCAGCTCGAATCGGATTCAGGTCC
>CAIQIE010000206.1 GCA_903871805.1 uncultured Planctomycetaceae bacterium
AGGCATTGTGGCACCCACACCAATCAGGCAATGTGTCGTTCTTCGTGCCAGATGAGCGTCTTCGTCTTTTGCCAGTCGCGGATTGTTTCTCATCTGGTCAATCATCAGCGTTTTGTGGGCCGTGACATGGTCAGAAAAATCTACCTGCTCACCGGCACTGACTGCTTTCAGAACCCGAACGGATTCTGCGACTGACTCTGTAGTGGCCTGCTGCAGTGGAATATTGACAACTGAGGATCGGACACGAAGAGTCGGCTTTTCGATGGGACTGAGTGACTTCAGACCGGCGACCACTGTCTCTCCGATCGAACCTCCGATGAACGCGGTGTTGTTGCGATCTTTTCCCCGGGGATTGACATGATTGATGTCGCCGCAGCAGCCGGTTCCGAAAATGGAAACGACCTGGGGCCCGAGGGCGTTTTGTACCGTCTGACTGACGGCAAACGGATAGTCGGCACTCCATTTCATGCCACCAACGGTGTCCAGATGCAACGCAAAATTACTGAGGACAGTTTTGGGTTCACCTGCCATGGACTTTGCGAGCAGCAACGGGATCTCTGAGTCAATCGGGCCGGCAGAACGCACGGTGCCTGCGTATTCCAGCCCCACCCATGTTTTGACGCTGCCATCCTTCTGGACGAATCGTCGGTTGAATGCAACTGGGACGTTCTGTTCAGCCCAGCCGGATTGCAGGGTGACAGGGGCGGCATTTGTATGCGCCTGCACAATTGCGTCCACGGTATTTTGAATGAGACTTTCGATGTAGGCGAGTCGTTCCGGATTCTGCTCAACCCCATTCATGGCGGAGGCTGCTGCGGGCGGATTTTTTGCAGCAATCCATCCGTACAACGCTTTGGCGTAATCCGGTGCGGTGTGTGAATGTGTCGCCGAGACGACGATGCAGTTTTGAGGAATCCCGGTTTTTCGTGAGGCTTCTTCCTTAATCAGTCTGGAAAAATCGGTCCAGATACCGATCAGGTCACAGACCACCAGTGCCGCCTGCTGCCCGGAACCACGAAAAACGATGGCTTTCGCTTTCAGCGGATCGGTCGTGCCTTCATTCAACCGCTCATGAAAATAGCCGGCCATGGGAAACCCCAGTGGCGGTGTAATGTCCGTCTCTGCCACGCCGACTTCGATCGCTGAGTCGTCCGCCAGGAGTGGGGCCGAAACGCCAGAGGGCAGGGCGAGCGGGAAAATCAGACTGGACAGAAACACCAGCATTCGTGGAACACAGTTCATGGTTGAACGCTCCCGGCGTGAGTGCGACGTTGAAGCCTGTCGTCCCTGATTCGATCCATACAGGCACGTCAGCATCAGAGATTGTCTGACACAGCAGACCAAACGCAGGGCAAAGCCGCAAGTGAACTTAGATTCCAGGAAGCATAGCCTTCATGCTTCGGACCGCGTGCAGGACATCCTCGGCACGCTGATCGCCTCCCGTTCGTTCCACGCAAACCCAGGCCTGGCTTTCTGCTTCGGTTAACACAGCTGGCAGTTCCGTCCAGTCCACGGCCCCCTCGCCATACGCCACTTCAATACCGCCACCGTCAACATCTTTTCGTGCATCCCGAAGCCGTACGTAGCCCACGTGGGAATACCATTCGCGAAAGACCGACACAGGCGAGCGTCCGGACATCACGCAGGTGGCGGAATCAAAGACCAGACCAACAGGCCCTTTCGTTACAGCAGATAACAAGGCCTGAATGCGACTGGATTCGTACGAAGACAGGATCAGTTGTAAGACCGCTCCCTGATGATTGGCTTCATTCGCAAGATCGTTCAGGATCTCGCACAGCAGATGAAATTGCTGCGCCTCTGAGGGCTGTTTCGCGTTGAAGGCGGCTGCGGATGGAGCGAAGGAAAACGGATTCCGCAGTGAATCCACGTCTGCGTTGTCGGGGGTGCCTTCGGCCGATTCCGGCTCGACCCTGGCCGGATCCGGAATTCTGCCAATTCGCAGCAGAAGTTCGCTGGTTCCCAGACGCCGGATCAGCCCCAGCGTGGCTCGAATGCCATCCAGCCTTTGATCCAGCGACTGTGGATCGGCAAGGGCATGACGAGAGGGATAGTAAAGTCCCGCAACCTGCATCTGATGCTCGGCCACGTAATGACGCAGTTGGCGAAGTCCTGTCTCTGTGAATTCGCTGGCTTTGACTTCACTGCGAGCGTTCAGCCGAAGGCCCTGAACCGGGTTTTGTGCTGCCAGGCGAATTGCCTGACGCAGGGGATGACCGAAATCTTCGGTCGCAACCGCCATTCGCAATCCCATAATGACATCTCTTTCCTTGTGGTCAGTTCCGGAACATTGACTGCGGCACAGCCAATGGACTTTTGTTGCCGTCTGAACGATCAAACTTGAATGGCCAGACGTTGGCAGCCGGGTGAAAATCGATAGTCATTCACGCTCAGGTGGGAATCCATGGTGGGTGTTCTGGAACATCACTGGATTTTCGCCTGCCGGGAATGACGTGCGTGGGGCTGGCACAGCCAGCCGGAGTTATTAAACAGGCTGTCAGGGAATGTCCCGGAAAACAAGCCTCTCTTTTGCAGTATCTTACGAGATCAACTGATGATGGCCAGTGCTGCGAACCGATCGGGGTTCGAATCCCTCCTTTTCAACACTGCCGGAATTCCATTGATTTGCAGCGAGTGTTTGCTGGCGATTGCGATCTGCCTTGTGCCATGGGAGGTCCGGCGGTGATGCCTGTGAGAAACCAGATTCAGCGTCTACAGTAGTCAGCTGTTATCCGACGGTTCCCAGACACGGAAGACAGTCTCGGGGTACGGGGTATCCCAATCGTCTGCGATGCTGGAACTCCGCCCGCAACATATCTTTTACCAGATCGAGGGAGACGGTTCGCAGATCCACGTTGGCCTGAACCAGTGCATCGTAAACGGCCTGACCTGCATCGGTTTCCAGAAGCTGACGCTGAAGTTGCTGACTGCTGATCGACATGAGGAATTCCTTTCAAATCACTGGATCAGGTGTAGAGCGTAACAAGGTCAAAAGTGTTCGCGGCAATCACGAAAATTCGTGTGAGAGAACGTGTCCCGTGATCCTGTTTTGAATCCTGCAACGCAGGCTTTGTTCAAAACAACCGGCTGGGGTGAGGACTGGTGCACCTCGATAAGCTTGACTCGCTGCAACCATGCTCTGAATGACAGGATGACCGGGGCATGCTGAAGGCGAGGAGTGCTTCTGAAGCCGCGAGTGACAGGGTGCAGGGCACTGCGCCCTGTCACTTGCGGACTTCTGAGTTCTCTGACCGGATTTTGATCGTTGCTCAGGTAAGACGATCGTCCGTGTGGGGCCTCATCGGATGCCATGCATACCGAATGATCAAAGCCTTGCGTCACTGACGTTCTCGCTCACAACTGTGGCGAATCCTGCATTCCGCATACTCCGTGCCGAACTTACAGTCTGTTCTGCAGGAAACACCGGATTGCTCGGAAACGGCGGTTTTCACGGCAGTCTCTGCCAATCGTTCTCTGGCAAATATTGCTAACTGCGCACCTGTTTCTGCAGTGATTGCCGTCTTTTTGATGCGGCTTCCTGGTCAATTCGACGACAGTATGCAAGACAGGTTCGTCACGATTGCCTGAGAACGTGGCGGCTGGGTTATCGAAGGCTGTGTGACTCGACCACCTTCCTTGTCTTATTTGAAAATCCCCCATTATCAGACGGGCGAAACAGGAAGCGGTTCGGGCTTCGGCGACGCCAATTGCCAGATTGCACAGAGATTGACCAGCGTGATTCGTTTTGTCGTTATCGCAGGCATTCGTCAGGAAGTGATTGACACCAGTACAGAAGGCGGATAAATTTTTTTCCATGCGAATTGTCTATTTCATCTTCCTGGTGCTTCTCTGCCTGCCTTCATGCCGGACGGCCGGGATGTGCGTGGCTGATCGATGCCAGAGAGATGAGTGTCTGAATTTATTGTCGCTCGACAACAACGAGACCGCATACGAAGCTGAAGCTGAGCAGTCCGAGTATCTGCATGGTTTCCCTTGTGCAATTCGTGTGGCTTCGCCAGAAGTGGATTTTCATACGATTTTGAACGCATCTTCGGAGCCTCATTCCCGAATCGATGCGCGTGGCTGCCGACCTCCCCCGACAAGTGCGTTCGCCGTCTAAGATGAGCGGCATTCGGTTCCGTGCGCCCGCACTGCTTTGTGTATTGTGAGTTGTGGCGCAGATGCAACGGTTTATTGGGCCGCAGTCGTTCTGTAGGATGATTTTTCGATCGGACAGTCTGTGGTGGAAGTCGGTTTTGCCGTGGACCGCCGCCGCAATGGCTTCAATCCAGTTCCGCAGATGCAGTGGTGTGGCATGTCAGGTTTCGGCCACTTAGCGGTTTCGGCTGCCATGACCTAACAGGCAGATGCCACAGCCAAAGGCGTCTGTGTGTGTCTGTGTCTGGATCAACGGGAACAAAATGTGCTGTCACAATTTTGTCCCGAAAAAACATCGCGGTTTTGCTTCATTTTCGACCACAGGTCTGACACTAGTCAGGGTGAACGAGACGGAGTGTTGCTGGTGGTCAGGCGGCGGATTTCCTGAGATTTTCTGAGTGTCTTTCGAAGCTTTCAAATGACAAGCACAGATCAAAACGTCGGTACCAGTCAGTTGCACAAGCCGGAAGATGTGGAACGTGAGATTCTGCAGCTGGCAGAATTGTTGCCACTTCAGGGTCCGATTACATCGTTTGCGTTTCTGAATCCGCTTCAGGGGATGGAGAATTGTTCGGTCTTCGACACACTGCGACAGGTTTCTGAAATCTACGGCTGCCAGCCCTATCTCAGCGAATCCGCGTATCGGTCTCGTGTTGAAAGTGGTCGAATTACCGAGGGTGATTTGACAGAGATTGTCAAAGAGGACTGTGGTGGAAGTGGGTCGGAGCTTGTTGGCGGACTAACGGCTCGGTGCGAACTTCGGGTTAGCCAGACATTGCACCTGATTGCTCCGGCGACGGAGCATGAGCTGAGGTGGGCATTGGCGGAGGCTGATTCACTTAGAACATTTGACCCATCGATTCGGCCGGGAATTCGCGAGAAGCTTCTGAAGGAGACTCAAAAATGGATCGAGCGTCCGGATTCACCGGCGTTGACTGACGCTGAAACTTCAACAGAGCTTCTGGGGATTATCCGGGAGGTTTGCAGTAATGTCAGCCGCAGGCCTCCGGGCGCGTATGAAGACTCGGAATGGGAAGCGGTCTGCCTCCAGCTGATCTGGAGGATTGTCAAAAGGCGGCTTGGTTCAGTTCCTGTTTCGATTCCGACTGCACAGGGCCCGTGTCGTCTTCGAGATTCGCTGCTGGAACTGACAGGGCGAGACTGTGATGATCTGGTGAATGAGATTCTGGTGGGGTTTTGTGCGGCGTTTCTGGATCAGGGTTATGCTCAGTGGCAGTTGCCTGACCGGGACAAAGGATTTATGGCGGCCTTCTGCAGCATTTTCCGGACAGCGGTCCTGGGCACCCGTCGCTGGCTGCATTCGCTGCCGCAGGAACTGGAGTTTTTGCAGAATGGAAACCTGACAGCGCTGCAGAGTCTTTGTGATTCACTGGACGCGTTTGGAATCTCAGTATCCGAGCGGAAGGTGTGGCTGCGAAAGTCGTTGCTGGCACTTCGCGGCTGGGCGGGGATGCTTTGGCAGACGGAGATCCGGCCGGACCGAGTCTTTCGGCGTTCGCCGCCCGGGACGCTGATCGAGTTTCTTGCCGTTCGGCTGATTCTTGATCGTCTGGCGGCAAAGCATATGGCGGCGAAGTTTCCTGAACGCTTGCCGAATTTGAAAAGCCTGCGTTGTATTACCGACGAGCATCTGCGTCGTCGTCCGGTACTGAAAGCATCGAATGACTTTCGAGCTTTTGTGATTCTACAACTGGCCCAGCGGCATGGCTGGTCGCCTGAAATTCTTTATGAGCTTCCCGAAGGTCAGTGGCAGCAGCTGACTCAGGAAATCGAGGCCTTTGATTCGCTGGAACGACGACGAGTATTTCAGCTGGCCTTTGAGCGTCATCTTCTGACACAGACACTGGACGCGATCAGTATTCGTTCTGCCCTGCCGTTGGTTGCACCGAAGACGGCAAAGTTTCAGGTGGTGACCTGCATCGATGCGCGTGAAGAGTCATTTCGGCGGCATCTGGAGGAAGTCTGTCCGGACGCTGAGACATTTGGAAACGCAGGGTTTTTCTGTGTGCCCATGTATTATCGGGGAGCGGCAGAAGCGGCGTTCACGGCTTTGTGCCCGGTAGTCATCACGCCAAAGAACTGGATTGTGGAAGACGTGGTTTATGCGCTGGAGGATTCGCATCGCCAGAGAGCTGCGGCACGCAGAATGATTGGAAGAGCGTCTCAGCGGTTTGAATTTGGAAGTCGCTCCTCTCTTTCGGGGGCCCTGTTAACAGCGGTCCTTGGTCCACTGGCAACCGCACCACTGCTGGGACGCATTCTGTTTCCTCGTTTCGCAGCCCGCATGCATTCCACGGCACAACGCTTTGTGGCCCCACCGGCAATCACGCGACTTCGGCTGGAACGTCCGGAGGGTATACCGGCAGGGCCACATGAAGAAGGCATTGGATTTACGCTTTCGGAGATGGTCAATATGTCTGAGAGGTCTCTCCGAGATATCGGCTTGACCTCTGACTTTGCGAGTCTTGTGCTGTTTCTTGGCCACGGCTCTACGTGTCTGAATAATCCTCATGAATCGGCCTATCACTGTGGCGCCTGCTCGGGCAGCCCTGGCGGAGCCAATGCGCGAGCGCTGGCGGCGATGCTTAACGACCTGCGTGTTCGCCGACAACTTCGCGAACGAGGCCTTGAGATTCCAGAGGGGACCTGGTTTATTGGAGGTCTTCACAACACGGCAACAGAGGCCGTGACGTTTTTTGACCTTGAACTGCTTCCCTCGTCGCATGTCGCTCAGCTTCGCGCTGTCAGAAGCGTGTTGTCAAAGGTGGCCGAGCGGAATGCCCACGAACGTTGTCGACGATTTGAAGCCGCATCGCTGGATATCCGGCCGGCAGATGCGTTAGTGCACGTGCAGGAGCGTTCTGAGGATCTGGCTCAGACTCGGCCGGAATATGGGAACTGCACAAATGCGATCTGTTTTGTGGGGCGGCGAAGTCGTATTCGCGGCCTGTATCTGGATCGACGATCGTTCATGATGTCGTATGACAAATCACAGGACACGCCGGATCATATGATTCTGGCACGAATCCTGGGTGCCGTAATTCCTGTGTGTGAGGGCATTAATTTACTCTACACGCTTTCTGCTATGGATAACCATGGCTGGGGATCAGGCACAAAACTACCGCACAACGTCACGTCGCTGCTGGGAGTGATGGATGGTGCCGCCAGCGACCTCAGACCGGGTCTGCCGTGGCAGGGCGTGGATATTCATGAACCTGTGCGGTTGCTGTTTGTGGTGGAAACAACACCCGAGGCGATGCTGCATATTATGGACCGGAATCCCAACGTGGCTGCGATCTGTCGCAATGGCTGGGCACAACTGGCGGTGTTGGATCCGAAGAGTTCGCGAATTCAGCGATTTGTAAACGGCGGATTTGAGGAATACACACCTCGAAATTCTGCCTTACCAGAAGTTTCCAGTTCCACAGACTGGTATCGAGGACGACGGGACCATCTTCCGTTCGCCATCATCGGCGATGAGGCGCCACAGGGCTCACCGACGGGGGAGCGGGCGGCATCTGAAGTGAGATCGTGAAACGGGTGCTGCGGGAGGGCACAGATGTTTTACGAAGATTTCGTTCCGGGGTGAAAGCTGCCGTCGGGTGTGGCTGATGAAATTCAGAAACCAGAAAACTGCTGTTCGCAGGCCAGAGTGACTTACATGCTGACAATTCTTGGAACACTTGTGGTTCTTGCCCCTGCACTGCTGCTGGCTGTGTTTGGGATCAGTACGCTTTTTCGACTTCCGATGACTGAGCGACTGGCGGCGCGATGTACGGCAGTCGCTGTGACGACAGGTCTGACTGCAGCCCTCTGTATTTTGGTGTCCATGCTGGTGACTCACAACCGCCATGTATCCGTTAGCATCGGAGACTGGGTGCGAATTCCCGATGATGACGCAGCGCACGCCGCAGAGGATGCGGACCATAAGGCAATTGCAGGAGTGGACAGTGCGGCGGCTGCAGAAAATTTGCGTGTGATTGATACTGCCGGCGGAGAACAGCATGAAAACCATCGCCACTTTCACTTTACCATGAAATTCGTCTTTGACCGGCTGAGTGTTCCGTTTGTGATCATGACGTTTGTGCTTTGCGGGGTCATCAGCGCGTTTGCCAGTCGTTACCTGCACCGGGAAGAAGGCTTCCATCGGTTCTTTCTGTTCTTCGCGTTTTTTCTGCTGGGTATGGTACTGTCATCGGCGGCAGGCACTATCGAGACATTATTTTTCGGATGGGAACTGGTGGGACTGTCATCGGCTCTGCTTGTCGCGTTCTTTCATGACCGGCGTGCTCCTGTGCAGAATGGACTTCGTGTCTGGTCCATCTATCGTCTGGCCGATGCCGCCTTTTTGATTGCAGCGATGACGCTGCATCATTTGTCTGGCTCCGGAGACTTTTCCGGGCTTGCAGGGCAGGGGACGTGGCCAGCTGGGGAAGTCACAATTTCTCAGAGTTCTGCGTTGTTTGTTGGCTGTATGCTGTTGTTTGCCGCCGCGGGCAAGTCGGCATTGATTCCGTTCTCCGGCTGGCTTCCCAGAGCGATGGAGGGGCCGACTCCTTCCAGTGCCGTGTTTTACGGCGCGTTGTCCGTCCACCTGGGAGCATTTTTGCTGCTGCGGGTCGGCCCATTGCTGGATGAATCTGTAATTCTTCAGCTCCTGGTCACACTGCTGGGTGTTTCGACATGCGTCTTTGCCGCGATGGCCGCCCGGGTTCAGTCCGATGTGAAGACCAGTCTTGCATTTGCCTCGCTGATTCAGGTCAGCATCATTGTTACCGAAATCGGGCTTGGGTTTCGATACATCGCCCTGATTCACATCATTGGACATGCCTGCCTCAGAACCCTGCAGCTTATTCGTGCACCGTCGTTGCTCCGCGATTACAACAGCATTGTCAATGCTCTGGGAGACCAGCAGCGAGGACTTGCTGGCGGCTCAGCCTCGTCAGCACGCAGTATTCGGATGTTTCGGTTCGCCTTTGCCCGGGGCAATCTGGATGCCCTGCTGGATGAATTTGTGGTTCGTCCCTTTGTCGCTGTCTTTCAGTGGTCTGACCGCATGGAACGGAAATGGACTCGTCTGATTTCCGGAGGCGCTGGCAGTAGCCGGCGTGACGTGGTGACAGCACTGTCCGGATCCACCGAGCCTTCCGAAACAGAGTCTTCAGCGGATCTCCTTTAGTTGCGGCAAAGAGACAGATTCGAAGGAAACTGTCACAGTGATATTCGAACACAGTCATAGAATGTGTCGCAGCAAGGGATTTCTGCTGTGGCTATAGACCGGTTGAGATAAACATGGGCTTCTACCGGCTGCAGCACCGCATGGGCGGCACAGGCAGTCTTTCTTCTGATAAGATGCTGATATGATTCAGGAACTTCATTTGCCCTGGCTGGAATGCGGCGTTTTGCTGCCGCTGCTTGGGGCCGCCGTCTGTGCGTTTCTCACAGATCGTGAAAAAGCCAGGCGAGTTGCGATCGGTTTTTCGGCTTTGACGCTGATCTGTGCGGTGGGTGAGTGGGCGGATTTTTCAACCGTAGGTGTTTTTGAAGCCCATGACCACTGGGACATGATTCAGAAACTGACAGGTCGCGATAACATCTTCGTGATCGATGAGCTGAGCGCACCACTGCTGGCCCTTTCTGCGCTGCTTTATCTGCTCACAATCCTTGCCACGCTGCGAACCAAGCTCGATCGCTTTTCCATGAGCCTGACGCTGGTCTCAGAGGCAATCGTGCTTGCCACTCTCAGTTGTCATGACCCCTGGATTCTGATTGCTCTGCTTTCGCTGGCCATCGTGCCGCCATGGCTGGAGCTTCATCGGCGTAACGCATCTTCACGTGTTTTTCTGCTGCATATGGGGTTGTTTATAATCTTGCTGGTGACTGGGCGTAGTCTGGTTGATGATTCCTCTGGCGTGGAAAAGGCCTCCGGCCTGTCCGCGACACTACTGACGATTGCGGCATTGCTTCGAGCGGGTGTCTTCCCGATGCACTGCTGGATGACGGATCTGTTTGAGAAGGCCACATTTGGAACGGCCATGCTGTTTCTTACACCCATGACGGGCGCCTATGCCGTCGTCCACCTTGTGCTGCCTGTTGCACCGGTCTGGGCCATGCAGAGTATTGCAGTACTGTCGCTGGTGACTTCGTTCTATGCGGCCGGCATGGCCACAATTCAGACGGACGCGCGAAGATTTTTCTGCTACCTGCTGCTCAGTCATTCCTCATTGGTCCTGTCCGGACTGGAGCTGGTGAACACCATAGGGATGACCGGGGCGCTGTGCGTATGGATTTCGGTAGGACTTTCCCTGACAGGATTTGGTCTGACAATCCGCGCAATAGAAGCCAGAATTGGGCATGTTTCGCTTGATCGGTACTACGGAATGTATGAGCACACACCGACGCTGGCTGGACTGTTTCTGCTTACGGGACTGGCGTCCATAGGATTTCCAGGGACGATCGGCTTTGTTGGTATGGAATTGCTTATGGAGGGCTGCGTGGAAGTGTACCCGATTGTGGGACTGACTCTGGTGCTTTCGTCTGCCATCAACGGAATTTCGATTCTTCGTGCCTGGTTTCGCATCTTCACGGGGGTTCGTTTTCAGACGGCTGTTTCTCTGCGGTCACAGACGTCGGAACGCTTTTCCGTGGTCCTGTTGTCGCTATTGATTCTGGGCGGTGGACTGTGGCCCCAGCCGGGTGTTTCTTCCAGGTATCATGCTGCTGAGCAATTGATGCGAATCCGACAGGAACGCTCACGAGGTCTGAGCGCGTCGGGCGGTGAAGCCGCCCGATTGGGGCAGAATGGGCAGTTGAAAAAATGACGGAAGATTTCCTCGTGAAGTTTTCAGAGAAACCTTGATCCCGATTACATCTCAGGTGCACCTGATGTTTCACCAATCCCCGAGCTGACGAAGTTGCCACAGGCGAGGGGATTGTCAGAGCGTCTGGTTCCTATTCAGAGGCTATTGAAATGAGACTACAAAAAGATGTTCCTGTGGGAAACCTGCAGGGATTTGTAAAGTATTTTAAGCAGGACCTGATATCAGGACTGCTGGTATTCCTGATTGCGCTTCCCTTGTGTGTCGGGATCTCGCTGGCCTCTGGATTTCCTCCGCTGGCGGGAATTTTTACGGCGATTTGTGGTGCCGTCATCACGGTGTTCTTCAGTAACTCAGAATTGACGATCAAAGGACCGGCTGCCGGACTGATTGTCATTGTGATTGGCTGTGTTGAGGATTTCAGTGGAAATGGAATGGCTGAAGGCTGGTTGCCTGCGGATCAGAACGCCTATCGGGCAGCACTGGCTGTTGGTGCAGTCGCGGCTGTTTTGCAGATACTGTTCGGTCTATTCCGAGCTGGAATTCTGGGTGAGTTCTTTCCGGGGACTGTAGTACACGGAATGCTTGCAGCAATTGGTGTGATTATTATTTCGAAACAGATTCCTGTTGCACTTGGAGTTATGGACGCCAAAGGCAGTCCCTTTATGCTGCTCCGGCAAATTCCGGACTTTCTGGGTAAAGCAAATCCCGCCATTGCATTCATCGGAGTCTTTAGTCTTGTCATTATGTTTGCCTGGCCTCTGTTGCGCAGCCGAGTGAAAATTCTGGCTCCGATACCGGCCCACCTGATTGTGCTGCTGCTTTCGGTACCGTTGGGAATAGCGTTGAATCTTACAACCGAACATGACTACCGACTGTTCGAAAAAAGTTATTCACTGAATGATAAATTCCTTGTGTCGATGCCCAAAGAGATTTTTGGGATGTTCAGGCAGATGACGACACCGGATTTTTCCGTTCTGAACCAGTGGAAGGCATGGAAATGGATTATGATGTTTTTCATCATTGGCAGCCTGGAATCACTGCTGAGTGCAAAGGCGGTTGATCTGCTGGATCCGTGGAAACGCAAGACGAATATGAATCGGGATGTGCTTGCTGTCGGGATTGCGAATCTTGTGGCATCCATGATCGGTGGCCTGCCGATGATTTCCGAGATCGTTCGCAGTAAGTCGAATATTGACAATGGCGCCCGAACCCGGTTCGCCAATATGTGGCACGGTATTTTTCTATTGTTGTGTGTGGGACTGATTCCCACAGTCCTGCACCGAATTCCCTTAGCGGCTCTGGCAGCAATGCTGGTCTACACCGGCACCAGACTTGCTCATCCCAACGAATTTCGGAACGTCTATCGCATCGGTCGTGAGCAGTTGTTGATCTTCGTTGTCACGCTGGTTGTGGTCCTTGCGACGGATCTTTTAATCGGTGTGGCTGCCGGGATTCTATTGAAAATGGTCATCCACCTTGCAAACGGTGTCCCTTTGAAATCGTTTTTCAAGGCGTATGTGGAAGTCGAAGATGTCGACGCAACCACCAGTCGTATCGTGGCCAGAGAATCTGCGGTCTTCAGTAACTGGATCCCATTCCGCAGGCAGATTGAAGACATCGGACTTGTCCAGAAACGCAACCTGATACTCGACCTGTCGGGCGCAACAATGGTCGATTCCAGCGTGATGGAAAAGCTTGAAGAAATGAAGGAGGAATTTCAGCAGGAAGGCCTCACACTGGAACTCCGTGGTCTTGAAGATTTTCGTTCGTTTTCCACCAGCTCCCATGCCGCACGCAGGAAAGAACTCACCCCTGTTCGGCGACTCACAATTGTCGCAGACGAATCCGTCATTGACGTGATCCTTCCTGAACTGCTCCACATGGGCATTTCGGGGTACACAGAGGTCGGATGTCGTGGGGCCGGTCGGTCAGATCTCAGCCTTTCAGAGTCGCACCCACGGCCTCAGGTTCGTCTTGAAGTTATCATGATGCCTGATGTCTGCAATACGGTGATCGACTATATCCGCAGCAGCATCATGCCGCTGCACAGGATCACGGTTTGTGCGGAAACTGTGGACGTGATTCGGGTAAGTGCGTTTCACGTTACAAACCAGCCCGTAACGGAATCTTCAAGTACCGCACATTGATCCTGAATGGAAACCGGACGGTTCCATGCCGTGCGAGAATGTGCACAGCGTGCGAAGGCGTGCATTCGCTGGCACAAAAGCACACACCTGTTCTGCATCACAGGTGGGGGCCATCCGGCGTTTCCTGTTTGGAACACGTTGTGCAGCATTCATGCAGGGACATCGAGGCTGGCGGTTGTCTGCCAGCCTCTGTCCCCATCAGGATGCCTGCGGAGGTGTTTCATGGCAGATCTGGCTCTTGTTCGAAGTAGTCTTCAGAAACAACTTGATGCACTCCTGAAACGCGCCTCGGAAATTGAAAACGTTCTGTGTGATCCTGGGGATACGAACTCGGAACAGAACGCTCAGGACATGGAGGATGACGAGCCTCTCGCCGTGGTCGGTGATCTGACTCGGCAGGAAATTCGTGAGATCCGGCTGGCCCTGAAACGCATTGACGACGGTACATGGGGCACATGCGTCTCTTGCGGAAAGGAAATTGCGGCAGAAAGACTGCTGGAATTGCCCGCTGTGGCCATCTGTGAAAATTGTATTCTCCAGCCGCAGCATTGATCGCGGACTGTCGAATGTTAAGAAAGGCCCCCGGCACTGCCTGAAAACGGTTTGAAGATCGTCCTTCAACAGAGAGGGCTGCATTGGATGGAATTTCGAACGGCATCAGTAATCCGCTGGCAGCGTGTATTCCGAGATCAAATGTTTTCGCGGCAGGCAGGCGGTCAGGGCTGGTCGTTTAAAATCCGCAATAATGCGATGGAATGACGAGGTTCCCGACGATTTCCGGGAAAGTTCCGGTCCAGGTCGTGTTTCCCTGTGAAATTTTCGGGTCGCATGTTTTCGATCCGGAGTTTGTCAGGTAGATTTCCGGGTGTTGACTGAAGGCGATTCGCGCAAAAACCAGACCGTCTGCTGCGATTTGTCATACTGACTACTGAAAAACCGGAAATTTTCATGATCCCCGCACTGACACTTGATACCGGCGCCTCGTTGCCTTCTGTTGGATTTGGCTTCTGGAAAGTCGATAAACCAGTGGCATCCGCTGTGTGTCAGACAGCCATTCAGTCTGGCTATCGGCATCTGGACTGTGCCTGTGACTACGGAAATGAACAGGAAGTCGGGCGGGGCATTACGCAGGCGATCACCAACGGCCTGTGTCGTCGCGAAGACCTCTCGGTCACCTCCAAATTGTGGAATACGTATCACGCAGCTGAACATGTGCGACCGGCCTGCGAGAAATCGTTGCGGGATCTGGGGCTTGACTACCTTGACCTGTACCTGATTCACTTTCCGATTTCGCAGAAGTATGTGCCATTCGAGTTGCGGTATCCGCCCGGTTGGTTCTTTGATCCTGCGGCAGAACATCCGCGAATGGAGGAAGCCAGAATCCCGATTCACGAAACGTGGCGGGCCATGGAAGGCCTTGTGGAGGCCGGATTGGTCAGGCAGATCGGGATCTGCAACTTCGGAACCAGTCTGCTGCGTGATCTGCTGTCGTACGCGAAGATCCGGCCTTCAGTTCTTCAGGTGGAATCTCATCCATTTCTGGTCCAGTCAAAGTTGCTGCGATTTTGTCAGCAGGAACGAATCGCCTTCACCGCGTTTTCTCCGCTGGGGCCGGCCAGTTATTACAGTCTTGGCATGGCGCTCCCCTCGGATTCACTTCTGGACAATCGCATCATTCAGTGCATCGCCCTGCAGTACGGAAAATCGGCCGCACAGGTCCTGTTGCGCTGGGGTGTTCAGCGGGGCACTTCGGTAATTCCCAAGACTTCCAACCCGGAACGTATGGCAGAAAATCTGAACATCTTTGATTTTGAGCTGACGGCTGAGGATATGGAAATGATTTCTTCGCTTGACCAGTCCCGGCGGTTCAATGACCCGGGTGTTTTCTGCGAGTCTGCGTTCAACACTTTCTGCCCGATTTATGAATAGCATGTTTTGGGTGTGACACTTCCGTGTAGAGCACACGCACTGGCTCTGTCAGCAAAGGTTTATCAACCGTGTGTGGAATCGCGGGAGCAATCTGGTGGGATTCGACGCTGGCCGTTGGACAGGACACGCTCAGACGCATGACCGGAAGTCTGCGTCACCGGGGTCCTGACGATGATGGTCACTGGTTCTCGCCAGGGGCCACTGCAGGCGCCACAGAATCTGCCCTGGGCATTGCACTTGGCCATAGACGGCTCAGTATTATCGACGTCGCCGGTAGTGCACAGCCTCTTGGAAACGAAGATGGCTCCATTCAGATTGTTTTCAATGGTGAGATCTATAACTACCGTGAACTGCGAAAAGAACTGATTTCCGCTGGACATCAATTTCGTACAGATGGTGATACAGAAGTCATTGTTCATCTCTATGAACAGCATGGGCTGGACTTCGTGAATCGACTTCGGGGCATGTTTGCCTTTGCCGTCTGGGACTCGAATCTGCAGCGGTTGGTGATTGTCCGCGATCGACTGGGAAAAAAGCCGGTCTTTTATCGTTTGGAAGCCGGTCGCTTGTGTTTTGCCAGTGAACTGAAAGCGCTGCTGCAGATCCCCGGAATTCCGCGGAATCTGGATCGCGATGCTGTGCTGCAGTTTCTGACGCTTCAGTATGTCCCGCACCCGCATTGCATTCTCCAGGGCTTCAGCAAACTGCCCCCGGCCTCGATGGGAATTCTGCAGCACGGTCAGTGGTCGGTAAATTCTTACTGGTCGCCGCCCTACGATCAGCCGGATCTCTCGCGAAAATCTGTCGGGGACTGGGAAGACGAGCTGCGTTCCACCATGGAGCAGGCGGTGCGGCTGCGACTTCGCAGCGACGTTCCGCTGGGCGCCTTTCTTTCAGGGGGCATTGATTCCACCGTGATTTGTGGATTAATGCAGGCGCAACTGGATCGGCCCGTAAAAACGTTTTCCATTGGATTTCCGGTTCAGTCATTTGATGAGCGGGAGTTTGCGAGGCAGGCTGCTCAGCATCTTGGGACAGAGCATCACGAAGCCGTGGTAACACCCGATGCACTGGGCATTCTTCCCTCTCTGGTCTGGCATTATGATGAACCATTCGGCGACAGTTCAGCGATTCCGACGATGTATCTGTCCCGTATGGCTCGTGAACACGTCACAGTGGCCCTGACCGGTGATGGTGGTGATGAGTTGTTCTGTGGTTACGATCGGTATCGCGCGGCCAGGACAGCCGGCTGGACAGACTGGGTCCCTCCGCAGTTGCGGCAGTTGATTTCCGCGCTGGTCTCGCGCATTCCTGCTTCTGTGGAGCAGCGATCGTTCCGCAGACGGCTGAAGCGGCTTGTGGAATCTCTGGCACAGGATCCGGACCGCAGATATCTGAACTGGATCACCATCTTCAACGCGGCTCGACTTGACTGGCTGGTCAGTCCAGAGTTGCGATCCCTGTCGCAGAAGACGGATCCGGCCGCCTGTATCTTTGAAGCGTATGGAAAGTTTCCCGGCAGGGATTTTATCACGCGAGTCACGGCCACTGATCTGCAAACCTATCTTCCCTGCGATATTCTGACCAAAGTGGATATTGCCAGCATGGCGGCGTCGCTGGAATGTCGCTGTCCGTTCCTTGACCATGAGGTTGTGGAGCTGGCCGCGCGCATGCCCATTCAGGTGAAGCAGTCTGTTTCCCGATCCAAAAAAATTCTTGTGGAAACGTTCCGCAATCTGATCCCGCCTGCCATACAAACGCGACGCAAGATGGGTTTTGGAGTGCCAATTGATCATTGGTTTCGCCATGAACTGCAGCCACTGCTGCGGGATGTGTTGTTATCAGATCGATGTCTTTCCCGCGGCCTGCTGAATCCGGGCTCTGTAAGAACGCTGGTAGAGGAACACACCTCCGGGACAGTGAACCATGCCTATCGACTTTGGAATCTGCTTTGCCTTGAACTCTGGCAACGCACTTTCCTTGATCAGTTACCACCAGCCACCGCCCCGACAGTTCTGTCCTGAGTTACAAAAAGGTGTCAGGAACGGAATGGCACTGTCAGGACACGTGATAGCGCGTAATCCGGTCTGTCATCGCGCGAGTGAAAATAGGTACCTCGTGCGATCTGAGGCCCCTGGATTGAAAAGTTCCGTCTCCGGTATGAATCGCAAGCCCTCTCTGGCGAACCTGTGCCCACAGATGCCAGGGAGGGTTTTTCATGCGCCAGTCCGTATCTGATCCCAACGATTTCCGGAATGTCGGGTTTCAGAAGATCCTCGATGGATTCCTGCTTTAGCCTGGACTGCCATTTGGATCCGTCCTGGCCGCCGAGTAGATC
>CAIQIE010000207.1 GCA_903871805.1 uncultured Planctomycetaceae bacterium
GGATCGGTCAGCCCGTGGGGATTTTCATAGTGCGTCTGTGACATTCCGAGGCGGATCGCTTCGGCATTCATCGCCAGCACAAACTGTTGCATCGGATCCTCGGATACCTGTTGGCCTTCCGGAACAGTCAGCTCCAGTTCCGTCAGAATACGCCCCCCGAAGTGCTCTGCCAGTGCAACGCTCATGTCATTACCTGACGGCAGCATCAGACCGTACAACGCTTCCTCAATGTTCAGAGTTTCACCGCGACGAACATCCGCTGTGGATCCACGCGTCTGATCGGCACGTTCCGAGACTGTCAGCATTTCAGACAGTACTTCGGGCGTTTTTTCTGCCATTCGGGCCACGAGCCATGCCGTCATCATCTTCGTGGTACTTGCAAAGTCCAGACGCATCGCCGACTGAAATCCGGCAAGTTCCTGTCCGGATTCTGCGTCGACGATCGTCCATGCCTCACAAGTCACAGCAGGTGGCCCCGTCAACGGATCAGCGGGTTGTCTGGGCAGCACTTCGGTATTCACGACTTCAGGTGCAGCGACCGGGGATTCTTCCACCACTGGTCCCATTCGCTTCCAGAACTCGCTGGAAACCACGCCATCGACAGCCAGTCCCTGACTTTCCTGAAAACGTCGAACGGCGGATTCAGTGGCCGGTCCGAAGTCGCCATCCACACCCAGGTTTGGCGACGGTGTCAGTTTCGCATTGAGCGACCGCTGCAGCATTTCCACGCGGACGCCAAATGCACCACTTTTCAGTGCGGGGTCCGGATCACTGCCCGACGCCCATGGAGGATTGAAATGATCAAAGGCAACCCGGGCAATCCGTCCGATCAGCAGATGGGCCGCGTTCGTGTCATCCCAGCTGCGATCTTTGTTGTCGGTCGTCAGGACACAGATGGCAAATGGCCCTTTGGGCCCCTGAATGATTCCGGCATCGCATCGAGATGCTGCCACAGCCCCTGACTTATGCGCGATCTTTGTGCCGGGGGGCAGTTCGCGGGCAAGCATAGACCGATCTTCGCAGCTGTGCAGGTGCTCCATCATGGCGTTGCAGGATGCTTCTGAAGCGGCTGTTCCACGATGAATCGACTGCAGCAGTGCCAAAGTTTCCCGAGCAGTTGTGCTACCCAGCCCGAAGAGCCGACTGCGTTCCGGAGCAATGGTCGTATCGCCGCGATAAACCAAAGAATTCAGCCGCGTCTCCGGATAACCAAGTTCCTGCATGCAGGCGGCAATGGAGGGTAAGCCAATGCGCTGAACAACGAGGTTTGTCGCAGTGTTGTCCGAGTCCCTGATCATCAGCCGCACAGTGTCTCGAAGCGAAAGTTTCAGCCCTTCGGAAAAATGCGTGGTCAGAATTCCGGAACCGGGCACCTTGTCCGATGCCGTAAGTTCGATCAGATCCTGCAGATTCAACAGACCATTGTCTGATTGCCTGTACGCTGTGACCATGACAGCCAGCTTGATCAGACTGGCTGTCGGCTGAACCTCGTCAGCCCGCTCGAAATATTCTTCGCCGGATTCGAGGTGTCGAACAGCAATCGCAACTTCTCCGGCATACCCGGAGACCAGGAGTTTCAGCTGTTCGGCGAGGTCTGCAGAAGACAGTTGCGGCGCGGTTGAAAAACCAATGATCAGCAGCAGGCAGTCACGCAACCACGGTGATACTCTATGCAGTGCTCCAGACATCGCTGACAGGCTCCGAAGAAAGTGTCGGTCAATGGATCGATTCCGGGAAATAGCGCCCGAAGACATGAGTCTACAGGAAACGCGTTCCTGACTTCGACCGAAGAGGCACATTCAGCGGGCCACAATCCGAAACTGTGCACAGCGCAGCAGGTAGTCTGCCCAGTCTGAGAGTGTGCCCCGAACGAACCAGCGGACTAATGGCCCAGACCAAGCTTTGTCAGCCAGCGTCGGTTGGAGGTTTTTCCGTGCGCGACTGTCGCCGTGCTCAGTGTCCCGTCATCGTTCAGTGTGAGTCCCATTTGTCGGGCGCGAACTTCAATCTGCTGCCGGGATTGCTGAAGCTGATTTTTGAGACGTGCAATTCTGGCACGCTCAAACGCCATTTCCAGTTCTCCAAGTTTTGTCAGTTCATCAATTCGACGCAGCGACTGTGTGACGAGCCTTGCCATGTCAGCCGGCAGATCAAACTGCAGTTCGCGAAGTTGCTCCAGCGTCAGCAGGTTCACACGCGAGTCCTGCTGACTGCGGAATCTACTGATCAATAGTGCAAGAAATCCCTCTCGCTCACGAAAAACATCACGCAACTGTGTGTCACTCAGTGTCTCCGGATCAACGGCAACCGGAATAGTGCCAAGAAACTCTTCATCAGGCATGGCAGCTGGCAAAACCGGCTTTTCAGACGGCGTTCCAGCCTCACCGGACAGATTCGGGAACGCCGGTTCTGTGAATTCCGGAATCAGTTCCCGAAGCGGCGAATAGCTGATCTCGTGAGCGGACAAACCATGCTCCCGAGCTTCGCATTCAGACAACAACTCTTGCCGTATGTCCTCCCACGTTCTTGCAACATTCGGCTTTCCGTTGTCTCGCTGTAATTCAGACCTGCTCCCGGCTTTTGCCTGTGTCTCGCCGTTTTTTGCAGCGGTTTCCAGCGACAATAAGGGAGAGACTAATTGACTGCCGCGCCGCTCTGGACCAACAATAGAACCGGACGCTCCTGATGCGGCCCGGTCGACAACGGGCAATGTCGAGACCGGTTTCACTGCGGGAACATCCAGAAACGAAACGGAAGCCGTCCGCGCTGCGGTGCCTGCGCCAGCAGTTGCCCCTGAGCCAGTCACGGAATGGACGCGATCGGTCGATATCGACGGTTTCAGTTCCTCGGACAGAGACCTCAGGATTCCCTGCTGCTCGGCCCATGCCGTTTTCTGATGCGACTGCAGGTCGGCAAAAGACGATTGTAGTTCCTTCAGCAGCAGATTCCTGATCTGGACCAAACGAGATTCCAGTCCAATGGCAAGTTCATCGTTGCCCGGATCCGGACCTGGATCGCCGGGCTGTCTCGGCATTCGGCTCTGAGAAATGACACCAGCGGGACGCTGACTTGCATCCACATCAATGCCACAGGTCAGGATTTGTTCCGCGATGGCTGCGTCAGAAATCGAGGTCCGGGAATCGCAGAAGAAGTCTGCCTGAAGCGAACTCAGGGCCATCGCATCCACGGACGCTGTCCCCCGGAAAGCCTGGACTGAGGCAGCCGATGCCTGAGAGTCTTCCGGCGATGCTACTGGCTTCTGCAATGCAGCCCCGCGCCCTTCCTGAACGTCGTCGGGGCTTTCGGACGTCGCAGTGGGAATCTTTTCACGCAACGCTCGCTCCAGAGCTTCCCCCTGCAGTCCGACGACTGACGAGGCTGACGATTCCGTTAACTGCAACAGCGACTTAATCTTCTGTTGCGTAGTGATGGACGACTGCTGGGTTTTGTCTTTGCGATGTGTGGTCATAATCTGTCAGGCTGTGGCTATCTAAAACACCACCGGTCTAAGGAAGGCGTGAGTTCAGACACGTCATGGCAGTAAGCCCCGGGGAATGGCAATGGGGACAGATTACAGCAGCAGTGACTTGAAATATGCTCAGGAAACCCAGGGAGTAGGAAATTCCCGGCCATCTGTTCGCCCGGTCGGCTTCCTGTGACGATGATGTCGAATTGCGTCTGGTGTTGCCATTTCGCCATACGGAGTCGACGGGTACAAAGACACCGATTTTTCCGCGGTGTGGTGTTCCGTCACACGTCTGTCCCGAGAGTTGCGGCAGGATCCGGCTCACAGCATCAAATTTGTGATCCGGGCTCGGCCGTGACAGAAACTCAAAAGCAACGTAGCATGCCGGAGATGTTTCCCTCGACTTGATCGTTTCTTCAGAAAGCGCTTGCCATGCTGACTGTGCCGCACTGGATGTCGTTAGTGAACGTTCGGTTTATTGCTGCCCTGTCGACCAGACGCCAAATGGCGCACTGTCTCTCTGTCGCACTATTGCTGGCGAGTCTCGACAGTCAATGCACGGCTCAGCAGCCAGTTCAGGGCGAGGTCAAACAGGTACCTCTGGGAAAAGAAATCCACATGGAAGTGCTGTACCTGCCCCCCGGAGAATTCCTGATGGGCAGCACCGCAGAAGAACGCGCCTGGGCAACCGGCATCGAAGGCGGTGCTACGCCGGGAACAGATCGAGAAAGCTATGAAGGCGACGCGCGACCTGTACGCATCAAACAGGGACTGTGGATGGGACGCACCGAAGTCAGCGTCGGCCAGTTCCGACGTTTCGTGGAAGAAACCGGATATGTGACGGATGCCGAAAAGCCAGGCGGAAAAACGCAGTGCTTTGACCCGGAATGGACCGGTTACAAGCTGACCACCAGCGTCGTGCATCCATGGGAGCCAATGCCCGGTAAGAGCTGGAAAGACCCGAACTGGGCGTTTCCCGCGCAGGATCACTTCCCCGTGGTCTGCGTCAGCTGGAATGATGGCCGTGCCTTCTGCCACTGGCTGACAGAACGCGAACGCACTGCAGGCCGACTGGGAAAGGATCTGGAATACCGCCTGCCCACCGATGCCGAATGGGAATACGCCTGTCGGGGCGGCCAGCCTCGCGGATATTTCTGGTGGGGGAATGAACTGGAAGACGGAGAAGGCCGACTGAATATTTCCGGAATTGACCTGCTACCCGATCGCACCCGCACATGGCCACTCGCCAAAGCTCCATGGAGTGATGGCTATTCATTTGTGTCCCCCGTGGATCATTACGGCGAACGTGGTCGCAATGGATTTGGACTGGCCGACATGTGCGGCGGCGTCTGGGAAGTGGTCCTCGATCACTTTGATCCCAAAGGCGGGCATGAGGAACCGTATCTGGTCTCCGAAAATCGTCGCCCGGTCTGCCGAGGTGGAAATTACTTTGACGTACCCGGCAATGCCCGCTGCGCCGTTCGACTGGGCCTGATGAGCGATTCGTACTCGGATTCCCGCGACGGCTTCCGCATCTGCCTCGGACGCCCCATCACGGTTCCCGACTAACCTGCGCCCAATCCGTCGTTCCCGCGTGCGCAGGACCCCCGTGCATTGCACGAAGCGGAATTCCCGCCTGCGTGGGAATGACCGGGCGGTTGGCGTGCGATGCAGCCGTCATTCGGGGTGCGTGGGCCGAACTGATCGCTTTTGCTGCAAACGGACTGGCTTGCCGCGTGCGCGAGAACGTCGGAGCTTGACGCAAGTCAGACGACAGGTGGCAATGACATAAAAAGAGACCCACCAGTAGCCCCGCAGTTGCACGAAACTGGGGAAACTGGGGCGAAACCAAAAAACAAGACCCACGAAAAAACCAGTGTTTTTCGTGGGTCTGCTGATGTTTTCGCAAGTCTGCCGACTGCGGGACTGGGCGATACAGGACTCGAACCTGTGACCCCTACCATGTCAAGGTAGTGCTCTAACCAACTGAGCCAATCGCCCTTTGATGTCCGCCATTGGACCGCTCAAGGGCAAGAGTATAACTTCTGAAGAATGAAAAAGCAAACCGTCGCTGGGGAAATTGGCTGCTGACAGGCCGGTCTGGTCCGCAGATCCGGCCTGAACGGCAGAGTCCCTGTCTTCGGCAGTCGCTGAATCAGCCATTTGCGGGCTGAAACAACAATCAGACAGCGACGGCTTCCC
Organism: uncultured Planctomycetaceae bacterium; assembly: GCA_903871805.1. Taxonomy (GTDB): domain Bacteria; phylum Planctomycetota; class Planctomycetia; order Planctomycetales; family Planctomycetaceae; genus SXXK01. Next base: position 5,669 of record CAIQIE010000207.1, read on the forward strand.
GTTTGGTGAAGACAAACCCATCACGGGCCGCGTCGATCAGGATTGTGTCACCCGCCACAAAATTTCCGGACAACAGTTCATTGGCAAGGGAGTTCTGGATTCTCTGCTGGATCACCCGTTTTAATGGGCGGGCACCATACGCCGGATCGTATCCCTCATTGGCCAAAAGCAGTTTAGCGGAATCGGTCACCTCCAGCAGATAGCCGTTTTTCTCCAGCATCGCGTTCAGTTTTTGCAGTTGCAAATCCACAATCTCCCGGATTTCGTCGCGTCCCAGCGGATGGAATACAATCACCTCATCCACGCGATTCAGAAATTCCGGCAGGAAGTGTTTTTGCAGCGCATCCATGACGCGTTTGTGAATTTCGGATTCCGCGACCTTCCCGGACAATTCCTGAATTGCCTGACTGCCAATATTGGAAGTCATGACCACGATCGTGTTCGTAAAGTCCACAGTCCGGCCATGGCTGTCGGTCAGTCGGCCGTCGTCCAGCAGCTGTAGCAGGATGTTAAAGACATCGCGATGCGCTTTTTCGACTTCATCCAGCAGAATGACACAGTAAGGATTACGGCGAACAGCTTCAGTCAGCCGTCCCCCTTCTTCGTAGCCAACATAACCCGGAGGTGCGCCGATCAGTCGGGCCACACTGTGCTTCTCCATAAACTCGCTCATGTCGATTCGCACCATGTTGCGTTCGTCATCAAACATAAAGTGAGCGAGGGCCTTGCACAGTTCCGTTTTTCCGACTCCTGTTGGTCCGAGGAACATGAATGATCCAATCGGACGGCTGGGATCCTGCAGTCCGGACCGGGCCCTCCGGACAGCGTTGGACACCGCCTCGACCGCTTCATGCTGATTGATCATGCGTTTGTGAATCTCATTTTCCATGTTCAGGAGCTTTTCGCGTTCGCCCTGCATCATGCGAGTCACGGGGACCCCTGTCCAGAGGCTGACCACGCGTGCGATATCTTCTTCCGTCACTTCCTCGCGGAGCAGTCGGTTTTCCAGAGCGGAGTTCATTTCGGCGGAACGGGCTTCGGCGGCCTGCAGTTGCTGTTCCGCCTGCTTCAGCTGCTGTTCAGAATGCTGAGCTTCCACAAAGTCCTCGTTGCGCAGGGTTTGCTGAGCCCGGGAAAAGGCCTGTTGAAAGGTACTGCGAAGCTTTTCGATTTTCTCCTTCAGGGGCTTAATTCCAGACAGCGCCGATTTTTCCAGTTCCCATCGGGCTTTCAGCTGGCTGGTAGTCTCTTCCCGTTCCGCAATCTGGCGTCGCAGGTCCTGAAGTCGTTCACGACTGTCCTCGCTGGTTTCCTTTTCCAGAGCAGCGGCTTCAATCTGCAGACGCGTCAGCAGGCGAGTGGCTTCATCGATTTCGGCTGGCATGGAATCAATCTCCATACGCAACCGACTGCCGGCTTCATCGACCAGGTCAATCGCTTTGTCCGGCAGGAAGCGGTCGTTGATGTAACGATCCGAAAGGGTGGCCGCGGCGATAATGGCATCGTCAGTGATACGCACACCATGGTGACTTTCGTAGCGATCCTTGAGACCCCGAAGAATGGAAATTGTATCCTCGACGTTGGGTTCCTGAACCATCACCGGCTGGAATCGGCGTTCCAGCGCCGCGTCTTTCTCGATGTGTTTTCGATATTCGTCCAGCGTCGTTGCACCGACGCAGTGCAGTTCGCCGCGGGCCAGTGCCGGCTTCAGCAGGTTGGAAGCATCCATTGCCCCTTCTGCGCCCCCCGCTCCAACCACCGTATGCAGCTCGTCAATGAACAGAATGATCTGGCCGTTCGACGCCTGGACTTCCTTCAGAACCGCCTTCAGACGATCTTCGAACTCTCCACGATACTTTGCTCCAGCCACGAGGGCACCCATATCCAGAGCGTAGACACGCTTGTTCCGCAGGTTCTGAGGCACGTCACTCAGAACAATTCTATGCGCCAATCCCTCGACAATCGCGGTCTTGCCAACACCAGGCTCGCCAATCAGCACCGGGTTATTTTTGCGCCGACGAGACAGCACCTGAATCACACGACGAATCTCTGTATCACGGCCAATGACCGGATCAATTTTTCCGTCCCGCGCCAGTTCAACAAGATCCTTGCCGTACTTTTCAAGTGCCTGAAATTTGCCTTCCGGATTCTGGTCCTGCACGGTCTGCCCCCCTCGAATTGATTTCACTGCTTCCAGCAGATCCTTTTCCTCAACACCATTCATTGACAACAAACGCTTTGCCTGATCGTCCACCTGAGTCAATGCGATCAGCAGATGCTCGGTGGATGTGTACTCATCACCCATTCCATCGGCCTGTTTCTTCGCCGCGTTCAGCACCTTCATCGCTTCCGGCCCCGCACCAACTGGCTCCTGGGAACCCGATGACTGCGGAAGTCGCCCAATTTCGCTGTCGATCATTCGCTGCAATTGAGCCATTGGCACGCCCAACTTCTGCAGCAGAGGCTTCACCAGCCCATCCTGCTCATCCAGCAGCGACTTCAACAGGTGCAGAGGACGCAGAATTCGCTGCTGCTTCTGCTCGGCCAATTCCTGAGCCCTTTGGATCGCTTCGCCAGCTTTGACGGTTAATTTGCGAGGATCAAATGCCATAGTTGTGACACTCCTGCCGCTACGGTTGCCGAGATTACCGCACCCATGCCCTTTGTCCGTCACGGAGAAAGCGACACAGGGGCAATCCCCTTCTTGACCAAATCCGCACATGATGGTGTGCGTCCCTGTCTTTGGACAGACGCCACGAACCGAAAGCGAATCGCATGCCGGTTTTCCAAAGTCATGAAAATCCGACATTTTTCTAAATAAATGCGTTCTGCATGGGCCGGGAGTGCCATTTTGGCACAGCAGGCCTTTTTAACACAGCCACAAAAAAATGCCAATATGGCACCTCCAAACAAAGTGAGCCGGTTGGGTGTTTTGCAGGGATGTGGAGTCGGTGGATATTTGCAGTGGATGACAAAAAACGTTGTGAGGCCTTCGCGACGTCATTGGCTGAATATGGCGCGGGCTGACTGGACTCGGTTGGAAGGCACCATGGCCCTGTGAAATTTCTGCCGCGGGTAATAAAGAAGCCCGGCCGGAGCAACCCCGGTCGGGCTTTTCAATTTGCAGAACAGAGAGACTACTGACTTTACGGGCACAGTGATACCGTCCGGGAAACTGTGAGTTCTGTGGAAGGCCTATTTGTTGTTTGCGGTCACACCCGGCCAGTCGTCCGTCCGGAACGGATTCAGTGGCAGGCCAGCGCCGCTGAACATATTGCAGACGGGGTTATCGGCCCATGCGTAGCGCACAGCGACGGGACTTGTGACTTTGCTGCTGGAGACTTCGACACGACCGTCCTGCAGAATTTTGGCATCGGCCCAGACGAATTTTTTGTCCTCGCCGGCGATTGCGAAACCAACGGGATTACCGACATCAAACGGACGCCATCCGCCGTCCACATGATTGAACGTCAGCACGATCTTATCGCCCTGCTTTTCCATGGCCTGATACTGCGGACTGTGAAAGGGAATTTTTACGCCGTATTCATTGGCCAGTGCCCAGCGCGCAAGTCGGCGGCCGACATCCACTTTGTTTTTCGGATGAATGTCCTTGCCTTCGCCTATGTCGATGATGACCGCTTCGCCTGTGTGGCTCAGTCTGGACATTGTCATGGTCTGAGCTTCGCGGAGTTCGGCCCAGTCGCTTTCGACGGGTTCGGCCTGTTCGGCTTTGAAGTCTGCCAGCTGCACCCAGTAGAATGGAAAGTCGCCCTGCCCCCATTCGCTGCGCCAGTTGGAAATCATGGTGGGGAACAGGTCCCGATACTGATAGGCACGGCTGGCGTTGCTTTCGCCCTGATACCAGATGGCACCTCGAATGGTGTAACCCAGATGCGACTTCAGCACGCCGTTGTAGATGTTGGCAGGGCGAGCATTTCCGGCCATCTGACCTTTCAGGCCACCCAGCATCTTTTTCTGATCTTCCGTCAGATCAGTTTTGGCAGACAGCTCGGCGAACTGTTTTTCCATGCCGGCCCATCGTTCCAGCATGGGCTTGAACTTTTCGTCTGCTGCCAGGACGTCACGATTGACCCATGCCTCGCAGGCAGATCCGCCCCAGGCATTGTTAATCATGCCGATTGGCACATCGATTGTCTGATGCAGCTGACGAGCAAAGAAATAGCCCACTGCGGAAAAGTTTCCGACATTTTCCGGCGTGCAGACCATCCATGCGCGATCGTGTGTGAGGATTGGTTCCTGAGTTCCCACCTGTGGAAAGTTGATCATGCGAATGTTGGGGAATTTGGCTGCCAGCTTTTCCAGATCAGGATCATTGGACGCATTGACCGACCACTGCATATTGGACTGTCCGGAACAGATCCAGACTTCGCCAACCAGCACATCCTGAAACGTCTTTGTCTCGTCTGCCTTCACGGTCAGCACATGCGGACCACCGGCTGTTAGTTCTGGTAGAGCCACGTCGAAGCGGCCATCGGCGTTTGCCTTTCCGGACACAGACTTGCCACCCATTTCCACGGTGACTTCCTGACCGGGATTGGTCCAGCCCCAGACACGAATGGGCATCTTCTGCTGCACGACCATGTGGTCGCTGAAAATGTTTGGCAGCTTCAGGGCTGCCTGCGCTGTTGAAGCGGCCAGCAATGTGGCCAAAGTCATGAAAAATCGGAACTTCACGGGTGGGATCTCCTTCCTGGAACGGCGGGATGTCGGCTTCAGATTGTCTTTCAGAGCCAGAACGGTTCCTGAGACACAGAAGCGGACCGGAAAAACGGTGAAGGCGAATTAGAACAATCGGGAAACCATTTTGCATGCGACCCGGGCCAAAAACCTCGACTCGTACGGTGCAAAGGATGACAAACAGGGGTTTAGCAAGTGCCTGATGGAAAGAAATTTTCTGGGATGCTGAAATCGACTCAGCGGCAGCTCGGGGACGGCATTGCCTGCGTGCGACCCGTCCGCTGACGCTCTTTTCGGAACGGGCGGTCAGACCAATTCTGCATTCAGACGTTTGGGAATTCACAGGTCTGCCGCGAAGGAAACCGGCCTGGAATTGCATTTCAACGTGCCGTGTTCATACTGCGGTTATTATGAGGAAGTCTCCGAGGCCGGTCAGAACGGATAAAGGGGTTGTACAGCCGGAGTGGGCTGTCGATCGGAGCGGAGTTTCCTTCATCAACAGGATTCCCGGTACGGCCTAAGAAGTGGCGTCACCGGGTACGGAGAAGACAATGTCTGTGTCTGCTGATTTCCCGATCCCGCTTCATCAGTACCAGGCGATTCCCCTGGATCCTCGGAATCCCCAACTGACGGCCGAGCAGAAACAGACGCTGCAGAACAACATTCAGCTGTGCCGTGACGCGATCATCTTCTTCACAGCAATTGCCGACGCCAAAGGTCTTGGCGGACACACGGGTGGACCGTTTGATACAGTTCCGGAAGTCTGCATCATGCACGCTTTTATGAAGCATGCAGAGGCTGGCGGCACCCCGGACGTCCTGCCCGTCTTTTTCGACGAAGCTGGCCATCGCGTGGCGACTCAGTACCTGATGGCTGCGCTGGAAGGTGAACTTCCGGTCGAAAAGCTGTTCCACTATCGCGAATACCTTTCGCACCTTCCCGGTCATCCGGAACGAGGCTTTACTCCGGGTGTGAAGTTTTCCTCAGGTCGACTGGGGCACATGTGGCCATTCGTCAATGGCGTGGCGATAGCCAACCCGAACAAAGTGGTCTTCATGCTGGGATCAGATGGATCTCAGATGGAAGGCAATGACGCCGAGGCCGCCCGACTTGCCGTGGCTCAGAATCTGAACGTGAAACTGCTGATCGACGACAACGACGTCACGATCGCCGGACATCCGTCTGACTATCTTCCCGGCTACTGTGTCGCCAAAACCCTGGAAGGGCACGGCCTGCAGATTAATATCGGGGATGGCGAAGACATCGAATCACTGTATGCTCGCATGTGCGCCGCAGTCACTGCGTCCGGGCCCATCGCACTGATCAATCGCCGCAAAATGTGCATTGGCATCAAGGGTCTGGAAGGCAGTGCTCATGGGCACGATGTCATCAAAGTCTCCGTGGCCAAAGACTACCTGACAGCACGCGGTTGCACTGCTGCGGTTGAATACCTGAATAATGTGAAGAAGGGACCTTCTGGTCCGTCATTTGAAGGATCTGACTCAAAAAGTGTCGGACGAAATCGCGATTTGTTTGGAAAAATCGTGAACGAGATCCTCGACACCATGCCAGAAGCACAGCGAATTGCCGCGGTTCGTGTCTTTGACAGTGACCTTGAAGGATCCTGCGGACTGAATCACGTCAGAGCAGCTCATCCGGAAGTCTTTGTGCGTGGTGGGATCATGGAACGCGGCAATTTCTCTGCGGCTGCAGGCTTCGGCTACGAAGCGGGCCGCCAGGGGATCTTCGCCACCTTCTCGGCGTTCCTCGAAATGGTGGTATCTGAAATCACCATGGCCAGACTCAATCAGGCCAATGTGCTGGCGCATTTTTCGCACGCCGGCTGTGACGATATGGCGGACAATACCTGCCACTTCGGTCTGAACAACATGTATGCGGCCAATGGACTTCCGGATGAAGGACGCGACACAACGCGTCTCTACTTCCCCGCGGATCAGCACCAGTTCAAAGCCTGCCTGAAAAAAATCTTCACAGACGCCGGGCTGCGTTTCCTGTTTTCCACGAGATCCGGGGTTCCTGATCTGCTGACTGAAAACGGCCAGCGGATTTATGGTGACGATTACACCTTTGTGCCCGGACGCGACGACGTAGTGCGTGAAGGTACTGCCGGTTACATCGTATCCTTCGGAGAAACAGTCTACCGCGCCCTTGACGCCGTCATCAAACTCAAGGCTCAGGGAGTCCACGTCGGGCTGATCAACAAAGCCACACTGAACGTCTACGACGAAGCCATGATGGCCAAACTTGCCGCGTCTCCCATGGTGCTGGTCGCAGAATCCTTCAACGTCAACACGGGGCTGGGGTCACGATTTGGAACGGAACTGCTGAAACGCGGCTTCCGGGGACGCTACAACAACATCGGCACTCACCGCGAAGGTTCCGGTGGACTCTGGCAACAGATGGGCTACCAGGGTGTGGATTCTGAAGGTATTCAGAATGCAGTTAACGCGTTGCTGAAGTAGCGGTTAACCATGCACGGCCCGGTCGATCAGTACCGGGCCGCGTTTCTTACTTCACACTGACACGGTCAGGTGGCGGCACAATGTTCCAAACCGGCTTTCTCGGCTACCCGACGACGTTCATGCTGGACTTCGTCGTTTGTGCATTGGTGCTGGTAGTGCCGCTTCTTCTGTACAGTCTCTGGCTGGTAAAAGTCCGCCGCAGGTATCTGGCCCACAAGCGCCTTCAAATTGCACTGGGACTGATCCTTCTGGCAGCAGTGACGGCCTTTGAAGTGGACGTGCAGATTGTTCATGGGGGCTGGGAAAACATCGTTGCCCAACAACAATTGGACGAGACGCAACTCGCCGCTAAAATCTCCAGCGCCCGCCCGTGGCTGCTGGTGCACCTGCTGTTTGCTGTCACCACGCCTGTGTTGTGGGCAGTGACAATGACACTGGCACTCCGACGCTTCGGCCGAAATCCTGTTCCAGGCCCACACAGTCGTCTGCACGCCACACTGGGCTGGGCCTCCACCATTGACATCACTCTGACATCGATCACGGGACTGTTGTTCTACTATGTGGCGTTTATGAACTAATCAGTTCATCGATCCGTGATTGCATTGACAGCATTCAAACCTCTGTTTTCCCCGGAACGGAATTTCCATGAAGGCTGCCTACTTCACAGCAACAGGTGCGCCGGACGTTATTCAATACGGAGAACTGCCCATTCCTGTTCCGCAGCACGGACAGGTTTTGATTCGTACCGACGCTGTGTCTGTCAATCCGATTGACACGTACATTCGGGCAGGAAACGTGAAATTCGCACTGCCTGTTCCCTACGTCATGGGCTGTGACCTTGCCGGTATCGTGGAAGCCACGGGGCCCGGCTGTCAGAGATTTCAGCCGGGCGACCGCGTGTGGGGAAGCAATCAGGGTTTATTCGGAAGGCAGGGAACCTTCTCGGAATTCTGTGCCGTGTCCGAAGACTGGCTCTACCGAATCCCCGATGGTGTTGCCAGCGAGGACGCAGCGGCCGGGGCACTGGTCGGGATTACCGCACATCTGGGATTGTTCCTGCACGGCGGTCTGAAAGCCGGCGAAGTGGTGTTTGTGAATGGCGGAACGGGGGGCGTAGGATCTGCTGTCGTTCAGCTTGCCAAAGCTGCTGGTGCCACAGTGATCACCACCGCGGGTTCACCGGAAAAAGCCTCGATCTGTCGCCAGGCTGGTGCCGACCATGTCATTGAATATCGGACTCAGGATGTTGATCAGAGATTTGCGGAAATCACGGCGGTCACCGGCCCGATTCATCTCTGGTTCGAGACATTACGGACACCATCGCTGGAGCGTTGTATTCCGCTGATGGCCATGCGTGGCCGACTGATTCTGATGGCAGGCCGGGACGCCCGGCCGGTGTTTCCGCTGGGTCCCTTCTACGTGAAGGATCTGCGAGCCATTGGATTTGCGATGTTTAATGCGTCCGCGGACGAACAGCGGGATGCAGCGGAAGATCTGAACAGGAAACTCAAAGCCGGCGTCTGGAAGCCCGCCATCGGAGCGAGGTTTCCTTTCTCCCAAACGGCAGAAGCCCACCTGCTTCAGGAAAACAACACCCTGAACAACGCCGGAACGCTCTCCGGGAAAATCGTGCTGACCCCGGACAAATGATCGTCAACTGTCGCAATCGAGTATGAATCCCGGAAAATCCCATGTGATTCCGGATGTTTCGCACCTTTGCCGGCGATAGAATCTGTTCAGGCGGCCGAACCGCCGACGAAGCCTGTCGCGATGGAAAGTAAAGCCGTGGAACATGAATTACCGACATCGTCGCAACCTGCATCGCCGTACGCTGCTGGTCAGCGTGCTCGGGTCGTCTGGATGAACGGGTCGACAGTCGGTCGCGTCGGCATCTTCACTCGTTTTTTGCTGGCTCTGCTGTTTGTCACAGTGCTGCTGCTGGCTGCAACGTTTGCCTTCTTCCTTGCGGCAATTGCGGTGGTTGTGTTCCTCTTTTTTCTCCTCCGATTCTGGGTACTGCGATGGTGGCAGGGCAAACCCACCGGAAAAGGCTCGGACGGCACAGCCGACTGGAAATCTCCCCCGGTTTTTCGGACTCAGGGGTATTTGCTGATCAATGGCGTGCCTGTGCAAAGGCGCCCGGCCGACGAATCCGGCGGGTCTACACTGCCCCCCAACGTGATCGAGATTCCGCCGTCCCAGTCCGCGGACCATTCGTGACCGTAAAATCGTGTTGACAAAATGCATCACAAGCATGCATTCGGATGCGGATCTCCGGAATTAGCGCAGAGATTTGCGGCCCTGTGCGTCGATGGTTTGCAGCCACCGTGGCGACTCAGCGACATCGGAGAGCGGTACCACGGGACCTCTCATCAGAATACGTCCACCGCGATGCACGTGTCTGTTCTCAGAGCCTGTTGTGTTTTGCTGCAGGGGCATTCGATTTTGCGGCGATGCATTTCTGTCAGAATGTTAACCCTGAGTGTGAAGCTGTCAGGTTTCCTTGACATGGCTCGTGAATAACGAGGCGGCTGGACACAAAACCTGCGAGCTTTCGGCATTAAAGGCAGGTCAGCCTCGCTGCGGAAAAACAACAGTCGACTGTTTTCCACAACACGTCCTCACACCTGAAACAGACCTTTATTTTTTTTTGTCAGGCAATAAAAATCCCCACGGAAAAACACGAACTTGCGTATTATGCGGGCAAGGATATGCGTTGCGGACGCGGTTGTTCCCAAGGAGTTGCGAAGCGGCCCCTGCCGTGAGCCGGACACTGAAGGGCAATTTGCAGGAAAAAACGGTTCCGGCATCGTCCCGAAGGAATTAGACAGCAACGTAAGACGGTCACTGCCCGTCTCACGCTGTGATTGGGATTTCGAAGGAATGTAAAGCAGAAGTAACGGTATCCGCGCCCATTAGATGAAGATCCGGACGCGGGGTAGCCCGGAGTGGCACACAAATCGCTCGGGGGGAGTCTTCATCTACTGCAACATTTAACGTGCTCACCCTGTTCAGAAAGCAGTCACAAATACCGACAGGATTGTCAACCTGTCGGGAATTTCTGGAACTTTGTTGGCAGTGTGATTCGTTCGAAAGTGAATAGGTTGTCCGGAAGTTCAGCAGGTGGATGAACGACCGATTCTTTTTGTGATCTCTAAGTATCCGGTCAGCAATTCGTTTGTCGGTTTTTTGGTGAAAAGGTTTAGCATCATGTTTTGGAACACAGCAAATCGTCGCAGAAGTCATCGTGGTTTTTCGGCAAAGGGCCTTTGTCAGATCGAGCTGCAGGAACATCGTGTTTTGCTGTCAGGGTCAAACAAGCTGGAGGCTGTTCTTGCCGGATCAGGCACGTCGTTTGGTGAAGCGGAATATGAAAACAAAGACGGACAGCGGAAGTTTGAAGTCAAGGCGTTTAATGCCACCCCAGGCTTGTACGACGTGGTGATTGACGGCGTCTCAGTCGGAACTCTGGTTGTTCAATCCAACAAGCTGGGTGCACTGGAAATCGCCGACGACGCCAAGCCGGGAAGAAGTGACGAGATTCCAATTCCGGCAAACTGGCCTGACGTGAAATCCGGCACCGGTGTGAAGCTGATGCCAAAGTTTGCGGGCGCGACAACTGTGACGGGAACCCTGAAACTTGAGGGTGAGGATGATCGGATTGCGTCAAATCTCTCCGTACGAGTGGTCTCTGCCAGCGGAGGAGTTCTGGAGTCTGAGTATGAAGTGGAAAAGGAAGGATCGCAGACGAAGCGGGAATTTGAGTTGAAGGTTTACAACCTGACACCTGACACGGATTATGCCATCTCAATCGGAGGAGCTGCAGCCGGCACACTCAGGACCAATGCCCTCGGAACTGCAGCATGGCGGTATTCCGACAGAAGCAAAGTCGGTTACGTGGCATTCCCTGCATCGTTCCCGCAGATTGCAGAAGGCACCACCATTGCCGTGGGGCAGGCGGTGAACGGAGCGTACGCAGCGCAGCAGGCCGTGCTCAGCAATATTTCTTCCAACGGCGACCACACAAAAATCGATCTGTATGGAACAACATCCATTCAGGGACGTGTCACGTATGAGGTCTATACGCCCGCCGGTGCATCCACCACGAAGCGGGAATTCAAAGCGGAAGTCTGGAATGGCGCACCGGGCAGCAAGATCAATGTGACTGTCGGGGACATCATTGTTGGTCAGATTTCGGTGAATACGAAGGGCTACGGTAAGCTGGCCTTCGAAGACGGAGATTCTTCAAAGGCATTTCCCGGAAACTGGCCAGGGCTGAATCTGAACACGATCATTACAATTGGCAATTCCCTGTCCGGAGCGGTCACGGGCGTCAATCAGACACTGGCTCCGACGCAGCAAAACGCACGTGACGCGTACGAACTGGACCAGTCCCTTGGGCTGACCGGTCTGTCGACAATGTACGAGAACTGGGGTGGGAAGGGAGAAAAGTGGCTGAAGGGCCGTGGTGAGAACTGGTACTTTGTCACGCCTGACGGTTCGCTGTATCGCTGGGATGGCAAGCCAGGATCGAATGGTGAGCGAATTGCGGCTCTGGACGATTCATTCTACCTGAAGCCAGAGTTGCTGCATTCGGCGAAGGCTCAAAGCAGCGCGGCATTGTCGGATGATGCAGCCAAAGCGACGGCGGCAAAACTGGATCGGGAACTGAATCTGGTGCCTGCAGCCGCATCAACCACGAACTGGGGCGGAACCGGCGAGAAATGGTTCCGTGGAAACGGCAGCAACTGGTACTTCATCACAGCCGACGGCACGCTGACTCGCTGGGACAAATCAGGCAAGGCAAAGGGGACTGTGGTTGGGACTTTGGACAGCCGATATCACGAAGACTCGACACTGTTATCTGACGCAGAAAAGTATCTCTCAAAGGACGATACTCAGATTGCCGCAAAATCCTCACTAAAGCTCACGGAATCCCGAGGAGCGTTGAAAGGATGGCAGGTCGACGGCGTGGAAGTGAAGTGGCTGAAATCGGCAGACAACAAGTGGTACTTCATTACAAAGGCTGAAGACCTTGTGAAATGGGACGGCAGTGCAAAGCCAAAGGGGACGGTCGTTGCAAAGCTGAAGCAGTCGTTTGATGACCCTGCGGCTATTCTGACAGTCAACACGAATGGAAAATCTTCGGACGCTCTTGCGATTCTGGATGATCTGTACATTGATCTGCCTGATTTGACATGAACTGCCCGATTCAAAAACGCTGAGTCCTGCTGAACCCCGGCGATCAGTTTTTTTGATGGTAGTTTGACGGAATCGATCCCCTCCGAAATTCCCCGCTGGCTGTTCTCTGGACAGTTAGCGGGGAATTTTTTGTTTTGGAAGCACTGAACCCGCTCGCCATTCGTTCATCATGACGTCGCGGCCTGGCTGGACCAGCAGCGACGGGCCATCAGAACGGATCCGGGGCAACAAAAATGCCCTGTCATCTCTGACAGGGCATTTGACGATTGAATGAATAACGCGCCCCGATGTCGTTGCCGAAATTCAGCGGGCAACATCGGTGACCTGCCTGACAGCGGATGCGAAGGCAAGTATCGAGTGCGTGGCATTAAGCCTGTATTCAGGCAGCCTTGCGCACCATGTCTGCCATCGGAAGCGCATCTGCCGGTTGTGCTTCACGAGCGGCGGCGTCGATAAACGCTTCAAAAATCTGCAGATCGAGTGCAGAAGCGGTGGCACTTTCCGGATGCCACTGAACACCGATGCAGAACCAGTCATCTTCGATGGATTCGTAGGCTTCGATCACGCCATCAGGACAGATGGCACTGACGCGAAACCGTCCGGACAGATCACGAACGGCCATGTGATGAGCGCTGTTGACACGCACTTCGCCGGGCCCGTAGATGGCATCGAGTCGTGTTCCGGGAACAATTTCCAGCACGTGGCGAAGGTTCTGTTCAACTGGATCGCGATGGTGAATCGCACGCGGGACATCTTCGGGAACATGCTGAAACAGATTTCCGCCGCAGAGCACATTGACCAGCTGCATACCGGAACCGATGGCAAGAATTGGCAGCCGTCGCTGAATTGCGATTTCTGCCACGCGTCGATCAAAGTCTTCGCGACGCTTGGGCATGACGCGAACTGAGGGATGCGGATGCAGCTTCATGCGGGCCGGATCCAGATCCAGATTGCAGCCGGAGAGAACAACACCTGACACATTGTCCATCATGCGCACGAGATCATCTTCATTTTCCAGCGGCGCCATCAGCAGAGGCAGACCGCCGGCAGCGGTGACGCTGTCGTAGTAACCCGTGTTGAACCATGTCAGCGCTGCGCCGTTGTAACGTTCCGGACGAAAATCTCCCGTGATACCTACGATTGGCTTCTGCTTGCTCATGATCAGGTTCCTTCCCGCAGTTGAGCGTTAATGTGATCAAATTCCATGATCACATGAGTCGACGGTAAAACCGGACAGTGGCGGAAAGCAAAAAGCAGCGGAGACATCGTCACCGAGACGCGACGCAGCCAGTCTGGCACGCGTCAGCATTTCGGCCCGATTTTCCGGGCAGCAGATTCCCTTCTGCACATCTGACCGAATCCTTCGGTCGGCTGGCTGAGCATCAACGCTCGCAAAACCAGCAACACATCCCAAAGACCCCCTTCAGGATCCAACCCACTGGACTTATTCCAAATCCGGCGTGTTGGCGGGCGGAAGGGTAGTGCGGCAGAATCTGCCTGTAAACCGAATCGCCGATTTTGTGGCCAAATTCCTATTGCACCACAACATCCAGGTATGGAGATCCACGACCAGCCTTGAAAACCTATGTCTTTGCGACCGGCAATCCGTTGAAATCCGAGAACTCCGCAACGCTATTCCTGCAGACTGAGGCCCAAACTGGTGCAACTTGTGATTTTTTGCAGTACATTGTGACAATGTTAAAGGCGTTCTGCGATTTACTGAGAATTCTGTTCGCGAGGCTGATATGCCTATCAGGGTGCAGTGTGAAGGTTGCCAGACGGTACTGAATGTTCAGGATCAGGCGGCCGGAAAAGTGATCAAGTGCAGACAGTGTGGGGAGCGGGTAAAAGTTCCCATGGCCTCTGGAACTGCACCCGCAAAAGCGCGTGCGCCAAGACCGGCCAGAAAATCCCAGGATCCGGATGATCTTTTTGGCGATCTCGACCTTCGTCAGGCGGAAGACACCAAAAAGAAGGTCTGCCCCGGATGCACAGCGCCGGTAGAGGATGGGGACATAGAGTGTCCCAAATGCGGCGTGAACATCGCCACGGGTGTGCTGAGCGAGCGTCAGCGGATTAAGCGGGAGCGAAAAGGGCCGCCACCGGCCGAGTTTTATCGCAGCGTCTGGGGCAACTCGTGGAAGTTCCTGAAAAAGCACTGGCAGTTCGGCATTCAGACCGCAGTCGTATGGTCGCTCTGTCTGTCGATGGCCACCACCTGTGCCTTTTCCCTGAATTATTATGTAACCTCGCGCTCAAAGCAGCTGATGGAGATGGTGCAGAAGGACACCGCCAACCTCACCATTGCTGGAAACCTGCTTTACATTACTGTCCCCAAGGAAAAGGGCTCCAAAGTTGAATTTGACGGGACCTACTACCAGAGAACCACGGTGATTTCAGCACCGCATATCCAGCCATGGAAAGAACCCCCGGCACTTTTCTGGGCGGGGATGACAGTGGTCTTTCAGTTGGGCTTCGGGGGTTGGTTCTGGACCCTGGCCACAACCATCACCAACACGACGATGGCCGGAGAAAAGCGGGTCAAGCGATTTCAGTTTGACTTCTTTGCAAACCTGACGATGGGGGTTCGTTTTTATGCATGGCCCACGGTTCTGACACTGCCGTTGCTGTTGATTCCGGGAGGACTGTCCTTTGCCAACCCGCTGGCGGCTGGGATTTCCTACGTGATCATTACGATGCTGCCGATCCTGGTGCTGCCGGCCGCTGTCGTGCACATGGCGCAGAAGTATTCCTACCGCGCCTGGCTGCTTTTCTGGATGCTGAAGGACTTTGGGCGCACAATTGCAGCATCGCTCTACGTCTTCGGAATGATGTTGGTGCTGGTACTGTTGATTCCGGGTGCGGTGGCGGGTGGAGTTGCGGCCATGCAGAACCGAGTGGTCTCGTGGCTGCTGACTCAGGAATCCGTCGCCCTTGACTGGATGAAATCCAACATAGCGGACATGGGCGAAGGCAACCTGCGTTTTCTGTTCTATCAGATGCCGCTGGTCTTTTCTTCATCCTTCCTGACGTTTGGAATTATCTGCGGGCTGATTGCGTTTCCTGCTGTCTTTATGATGCGAGTCATTGGACTGTATGGGGTTTACTTCCGGGCGGACCTGTCGATTGTGAACGAATTTCCGGACCTGGAACCGGCAACATTTGGCCCGCGTTACCTCGCCTTCCTCGTTGACCTGATCATCATGACGTTACTTGCCGGCGTTGGCATGTTTGTCGGTTATTACATGTTTGGATCGCTGTTCCAGTTCTATGGCTGGGCTGTTGCAGACCAGGCTGGTCTGGGCGTCGGAGCCGTAGCATCGCTGATTCTGTTTGGCATGTACTTTTCCCTTGGAGAAACCGGATCTGCCCGGGCCACCCTGGGAAAATGGAGTATCGGGCTGATCGTGTTACGCGACGACAACCTTCCGCAGTCCCGACAGCAGGCTGTGAAACGCGCGGCCTGCTCGTTGCTCTCGCTGCTGACCGTATTTATTGGGTTTTTGTCCTGCCTGTACCGCCCCGACAGAAAGGCGCTTCAGGACATCATGACCAAAACCAAAGTGGTTTGGCAATCAGAGCAAACCTAGTGTGAATGGGGGCAAATCCAAACGAATCTCAGTTCTTTCGAACCTGAGAATCGAAAAGATTTCCCCCGTTTTTCACACTTTATTTCATTTTTCATACAGATCTGCGGCGTTTTTGCCGATCAGGCTGGAAATTTACCTGGGTTCACCTTATCCTGCGTGGTCCCGGACGTTCCAGAAAGGTCCGGAGTCTGATTCCCGGCTCTTGTTTTACCGGTTCGTGTCTCGGTTTTCGTTTCCACCTAAAAAACACCGACTACTATGCCCAATTCAGCGTCCGCAGAAAAGTCTCTTCGCAAGTCCAACGTCCGCCGTGAACGTAACCGTCAGCAGCGTAGTACTCTGCGAACGACCGTAAAACGATTCCGAGCACTTCTGGCCACCAAGCCAACTCAGGAAACTGCAGACGGCCAGTTCTCACTGGTAACGAAGGCTCTTGATCAGGCAGCCGCCAAGAAGCTGATTCACAAGAATACAGCCGCTCGTACAAAATCTCGACTGGCCGCGCTGAAGAAGAAAACGTTCGTAGGTTGATGCCTGCGGGACCTAAGCGTTCCGTCAAAAGGCAATTCGCCGTCATATCAAACCGGACGACTTCCAAAGTACGTCCCGTTGATGCTCTTAAATCATAAAGAAGCTGCCATCCCTTGATGGCAGCTTTCTTCGTTTGTCCTTCCCTCCTATCGAGATTCCGTTCATTTCGGGAAAGTCCCCATCGCAAGCTCCGGAAGAACGACGTTGCTCAGGACCAAAATTCGCGGCTATTTTCGTGCATGACGATAGACTTTGTGTTCCTCAATTCAAAGTCCCCGGGGGTTGCGATCATTGGCCGGAACGCGTCAGCGCCTGACTAAAGTCGCGACTATCGCCCTGCAACTTCCCTGGCCTGAACTGCAAACACAGGCTCTGACAGAGCACCAGAGCACAAAACATGGGTCGTCCCTGCAGCCTGCAGAAACACAGCTGCGGCCAGCGTTGAAGCGAGCTGAAAATGGCGAAGAAGTTGCAAAATGCCGTGGCGGCGGATGAGGCTGTGCAAGCGCTGAAATCCGGGATGAACATCTTTGTCCACGGTGCTGCCGCAACGCCGACGCCTCTGCTGGAAGCCATGTGTCGGCGGTCGGACCTGTCCGGGATCACCCTGTTTCATCTGCACACAGAAGGCCCAGCTCCGTTTCTGGAACCGGATTGCCTTGATCGGTTTCGTTCGGTTTCGCTGTTTATCGGCCAGCCTGTGCGCCGGGCAGTGCAGCAGGGCACAGCGGATTTTGTTCCTGTGTTTCTATCCGACATTCCCCATTTGTTTCGGGATGGCACCATCCCACTGGACGCCGCGATTCTGCAGGTATCGCCGCCGGACCGCCATGGTTTTTGCTCACTTGGGACATCACTGGATGCGGCACGTTCTGCAGCAGACTCAGCCCGGATCCTGCTTGCAGAAGTCAACCAGCAGATGCCCAGGACCCTGGGCCTGACGGCAATTCCACTTCAGCGATTTGACGCATGGGTGGCAACGGACAGGGCATTGTATGAGCATACCGCCGTCGAGGAATCTGCGGTCGACAGTGCGATTGGCGAGCAAATTGCTCAGCTGATTGATAACGGAGCAACGCTGCAAATGGGGATCGGTTCAATACCAGACGCTGTTCTTCAGAGGTTAAAAAACAAGCAGGATCTTGGAATTCACACAGAGATGTTTTCGGATCATGTGGTCGAGCTTGTCGAAGCCGGTGTGATTACAAATCGCAGGAAAAAAATCTATCCCGGATGGATCGTTACCAGCTTTGTCAATGGTACACGACGAGTCTTTGATTTTGTGAATGACAATCCTCAGGTCTGTTTTCTGCCCTGTGATATGACCAACGACACCAATTTGTTACGCAAGATTGACCACCTGGTTGCGGTCAATTCGGCACTGCAGGTGGACCTGACCGGACAGGTGTGTGCGGATTCGCTCGGTCACAGTATGTATTCCGGCATCGGTGGACAAATGGATTTTATTCGGGGAGCAGCGATGTCTCAGGGTGGTCGCCCAATCATTGCCCTTCCCTCAACCGCCGGTGATGGCCAGTATTCCCGGATTGTTATGGAACTGAAACCCGGGGCTGGCGTAGTGACAACGAGGGGGCATGTTCATTGGGTTGTGACAGAATACGGCGCGGTCAATCTGCACGGGCTTTCGCTGCGGCAGCGTGGTGAACGGCTGATCTCTATTGCCCACCCGGATTTCCGAGCTGAGCTTCGCAGACAACTGAATGGCATCCGCTGTTATGGAATCGGGGAGGTAACATGAACCTGGAATCGCCAAATGTTCTGAAAATGCTTGCGTCAACTCGACTTGCCGAAGGACTGACCCACCAGGAACTTCAGAGCCTTGGTCGAACGGCCCGATTTATGGAAGTTCCGGCAGGGCATATCCTTTTTCGGGAGGGTGAGCGGGAAGATGATGTGTTTCTGGTGTTTACCGGCCACGTGAAGATCTCCATGAAGGTACCGGGACGCGGTGATGTCACAATCCTGACGGCCGGGCCGGGCGATCTGGTGGGGTGGTCGGGCTGTATCAGTGATGGAATCATGACAGCCACGGCCACGACCACGGACGTAGGGCGACTGATCGCCTTATCCGGAAAACAGCTGAAGCAGGCGTGTGACGAAGACCCGCAACTCGGTTATGTCCTGATGAAGCGAATGGCACAGGTCATTTCCCGAAGGCTGACATCAACGCGTATTCAGCTACTGGATCTTTTTTCGGAGCGGGGCGGAACACCATGAGCAGTTCTGCAGCGGGAAGCAACACCCAGCCGAGTACCGCGCACGAAGCTGTCGGGCACGGGGAAGGCGTGATCTCTGAAACTGAACAGGCTCGCTTTCTGCCGCGTGCGGATCTGCAGATTCTGATCCGGCTTCTGCGGGACGATGGCTTCACGGTTGTGGGGCCCAAACTGGACCAGAGTGCGATTGTGTATGGCGAGATCACTCAGGTTGCGGACCTGCCCATTGGCTGGACGGATCAGCAGCAGCCTGGGCAGTATCGTCTGGTGCCTCGAAATGACGACCGCATGTTTGGGTACGTAGTCGGACCGCATTCGTGGAAGCAATTCCTGTTTCCGCCGTCTGCCATAGTGGCCACAGCGCAGCGTACCGGGGACAGCTGGCGGATGAGTACTCCGGATGAGCCATCTCCGCGTTACGCATTTCTGGGGGTGCGGGCCTGTGAGTTGGCTGCCATAGCGGTTCAGGACAAAGTCTTTCTGGGGGGAGCGTACGTAGATCCGATCTATCAGCAGCGGCGTGCCTCTGTTCTGCTGATTGCCGTCAACTGCACTCAGGCAGCCTCCACCTGTTTCTGCACGTCGATGAAGACCGGGCCCCGCTGCAAGGCGGGCTTTGATCTGGCGCTGACAGAAATTGATTCCGGATTTACCCTTGAAACGGGTTCTGAACGAGGCCGTTCGCTGGCATTGAGATTGCCCCTGCGTGAGGCTCAGGCTGCAGAACTTTGTGATGCGGAGCAGGGTCGGGAGGAAGCGGAACGCCAGATCACAAAGCAGATGAACA
The DNA here is from genome assembly GCA_903871805.1 of uncultured Planctomycetaceae bacterium. Classification (GTDB taxonomy): domain Bacteria; phylum Planctomycetota; class Planctomycetia; order Planctomycetales; family Planctomycetaceae; genus SXXK01. The sequence goes on from CAIQIE010000207.1 coordinate 25,197, forward strand.
CTGACGGATTGCACGACCTGCTTCTGGGGCAGTTACGAAGTCCGCACTGGCAAACCGTGGCAGAACGATGCCTGTCCTGCACAAACTGTACAATGGTGTGCCCCACCTGTTTCTGTTCCACGGTAACGGAAGTTTCGGATCTGACCGGGGACCATGTGGATCGCGAGCGGCACTGGGACAGTTGTTTTAACATGGATATCAGTCGTGTGAATGGTGTCCCTGTGCGTGACAGCGTCGCCAGTCGATATCGTCAGTGGCTGACACATAAGCTGGCGACATGGCAGGACCAGTTCGGGACATCCGGTTGTGTCGGATGCGGACGCTGTATCACATGGTGTCCGCCTGGCATTGATCTGACTCAGGAAGTCTGGACGCTGCAGCAACTGGCCCGGGAAAGTGGGCACGGCCTATCGCATGAAGAAGCACCCGAGCAGACCGTGGAAATCGGTTCAGGGGAGGGATGAGCGTGACCAGCGAATCCTGTGTGCAGAATTTCGACCCGTGGCTCTCGCATCCCGTGCGTATTGCGGGGATCACCCGTGAAATTCCGGGGGTCTGCACGCTGAATCTGCAGTTTGAAGACAGCAGATTGGCATCGACATGGAGTTTTCGACCGGGGCAATTCACGATGCTGTACGTGCCTGGTGCAGGCGAAGCTGCGATTTCCATCAGTGGCGACCCCGGTGTTTCCAGCGTAATTACTCAGACAATCCGTGATGCTGGCAACGTCACTCGCAGCATTACCGGACTTGGCGAAGGGGCTGTGATTGGCCTTCGGGGGCCGTTTGGATCCTGTTGGCCAGTAGAAATGTGTCGCGGGAGGGACGTCGTTCTTATCGCCGGCGGTATTGGTCTTGCGCCATTGCGTCCGGTCATTCTGCAGCTGCTGCGTCAGCGAGATCAGGATCAGGAACTGACGCTGATTGTGGGCGCACGAGAACCATCGCTGCTGCTGTATCCGGATCAATATGACGCGTGGCGTCGTCAGGGTCTGAATGTGATCCAGACCGTGGATCGTGCCGACGACAGCTGGACGGGCGGAATTGGTGTAGTCACCGCGGTACTGGACCGAATCGGGCTGCGGAACGCTGCTGAGACGGTTGTGATGACCTGTGGTCCGGAAGTCATGATGACGTATGCGATCAAAACAGCACTGAGCAGGGGCATTCCGAGGGAGTTGCTGTTTCTTTCCATGGAACGCAACATGAACTGCGCCGTGGCCCTGTGTGGACACTGTCAGTTTGGCCCGCACTTTTTATGCAGAGAAGGGCCGGTTTTCAGTTACCGGCACCTGCGTCCTCTGATGCGAATTGATGACCTTTGAAAGGTGCGACAGAACGCATCATTCCCGTGAAGATTTCACAGAGGGAACACATTTCCGACACAGGGAATCTACCGGCTGCAGAAGACCTCGGGATGGGATGAGACGACCAGAGAAATCCGCCGTATCCGATACATCGAAGTGCAACAGACGTAACAGAGGGAGTCGAGTATGACCAGTGCAACATCATCAAAGCCTCGACTGGCCGTCTTCAAATTTGCCTCCTGTGACGGATGTCAATTGTCACTGCTGGACTGTGAAGACGAGTTACTGACAGTCGCGGGGCTGGTGGACATTGCAATGTTTCCCGAGGCCAGCAGCGATATGCAGCCGGGGCCATGGGACATCGTGCTGGTGGAAGGATCCATTACCACGGCCCATGATGCCGAACGAATTCAGGCGGTCCGTCGCCAGGCGGGTACGGTGGTGACCATCGGTGCGTGTGCGACCGCGGGGGGAATCCAGTCGCTGCGAAACTGGGGCCATCACGAAGAATTTCTGCGTTGTGTGTATGCACGGCCGGAGTATATTTCATCGCTGGCTACGTCGACAGCGATTGCGGAACACATTCCGGTGGACTACGAGCTAAGAGGCTGCCCTGTGAATCGGCAGCAGCTTCTGGACGTGATCCTGACGCTGGTTGCCGGCAGAAAACCGCGGCTGCCGGTCCACTCCGTCTGCATGGACTGCAAACGCCGGGGCACGGTGTGTATCGAAGTGGCGCGGGGCATCCCCTGTCTGGGGCCGATCACCCAGACGGGTTGTGGGGCCATCTGTCCCTCCTTTGATCGCGGATGTTACGGGTGCTTTGGCCCGGCACCGCAGGCAAACAGTCAAAGCCTGACGGATCATTTTCTGAACACCGGCAGTACTCCGGACACCCTGCTTCCGCTGCTGCGAAACTTTAATGGGGCGGCGAAGGAGTTTCGTGAGCAGTCCGACCGTCTGGAACGCATGTTCCCGCCGGGCCCGAATGCGTTTTCCGATTAGGCACATTTGAGGCGTTTTCACAACAATCTGTGGACAATTCGCAACAGGCACTGGAAACCAGGCTGTTTTCCAGTGACGCCGGTCTGGTCGCGGGTGTTTTTTCCGCCGACCATCTGCTGAAAAACGGAGTTTTCCCTGACAATTTTGCTGGCATTCTTCTGACGTGGGGTTCTGCGGCCCGCATCAGAATCCTGATGTGGAACACCGTGCGAACGATTTGCACACGAGGAATCCAGCGACTATCCTTCGCGGAGGTTTTTCCACCACTTTCCACGCGGGAAATGTCACCAATCAGCCCGCGGTGCATCGCTTGTACGGGGCAACACACATGTCAGAAACCACCAACGGGAAACTCAATCGCAAACTGCGTATGGCACTGGTCGGGGGCGGTCAGGGCTCCTTTATTGGTCGCGTGCATGCGACGGCCGCAGTGCTGGATAATCGCGCTTCACTGGTTGCGGGGGCGTTGTCTTCGGATCCAGTGCGTGCCAAAGCCAGTGCGCCGGCCTACGACATTCCGGAATCACGGGCCTACGGTTCCGTTGAAGAGATGATCCAGAAAGAGAAAGCTCTGCCGGCCGATCAGCGGATCGACTTTGTCAGCGTTGCCACACCCAATCACACGCACTTCCAGATTGCAAAATCTGCCGCAGAAGCCGGCTTTAACGTCGTTTGCGACAAGCCGATGACCTTTGACTTTGTGCAGGCAGAAGAACTGGTGACGGCTGTGGAAAACAGTGGCGTTGTGTTTGCTGTCAGCCATAACTATACCGGGTATCCTCTGGTTCGCCAGGCCCGTGAAATGATTCTCAGCGGAGAACTGGGCGAGATCAATGCCATTCGCTCGAACTACATTCAGGGGTGGCTCAGAACACGCCTTGAGGCCTCTGACCAGAAGCAGGCAGCATGGAGAACGGACCCAAAGCGTTCGGGTGCTGCCGGATGCTTTGGTGACATTGGAACGCACGCCTACAACCTTGGTCGTTACATGACTGGCCTGCTGCCGGCGGAAATTTCCTGCAGCCTGAAAGTCTTCGCGGAAGGCCGCGCTCTGGATGACTACGGCCATGCTGTGGTGCGGTTCGAAAATGGGGCCATCGGAACAGTGACGGCCAGCCAGATTTCGCATGGCCGCGAAAACGATCTGTTCATCGAAGTCGACGGCACCAAAGGAGCCCTGCAGTGGCGTCAGGAAGAGCCCAACGTGATGATCGTCCGTCGCAACGGCTCACCGCATCAGATGTATACCCGAGACCCCAATGCCCCGTTTATGAACAGCATGGGCAAAGCCGCCTGCCGACTGCCTTCGGGACATCCGGAAGCCTTCTTTGAAGCCTTTGCCAACGTCTATCGCTTCGCCTACGACGACATGGCAGCCCGTGCCACCGGTGAAACTTTTGAAAAGCGGGATACCATTTACCCGAACGTCTATGACGGAGCGGAAGGCATGTACTTCATTCAGCAGTGCGTCGCCAGCAGCCAGCAAAATGGTGCATGGCTGCCCATGAAGTATTCCGGCGCACGACGCTGAACAGATTCCCAGGTGATCTCACAGCGGGGCATTAACTTCTGCAGGTTGATGCCCCGCCTCCATTTGCCCATGCTGCCAGGCGACTATGGTGCCGCAAACTCCCCGGGAAAGTCGTTTTCACACGCTGATTGCAGAACTGCATACCCTGCCGGATGCCGATTCTGTCGAGCAATGGCCGACGGATCAGCTGGCGCGATTGCAGCGGGCCGGCGCCTATCGCTGGAATATTCCGGTGCAGTACGGCGGCGATGGACTGTCGCCCGAAAGCATGCTGCAGCGGTATCGCGAACTGGCGCGGGCCAGCCTGCTCATCACGTTTGTGCTCAGCCAGCGCAACGCCGCCTGTCAAAGAATTGAAACCTCTCCCAACACGGCAGCTGCCGCAGCATGGCTGCCGAAACTTGCGGCTGGCGAGTTATTTGCGACCGTTGGAATTTCGCATCTGACGACATCGCGGCAGTATTTGAAAGTCCCCGCCGTCACTGTCACCGAAGCGGGCGACGACTACATCCTGAATGGAACCATTCCATGGGCCACAGGAGCCGCGTATGCAGACCTGCTCGTCACCGGGGGCACACTCAGCGATGGACGTCAGATCCTGGCAGCCATCCCGATCCATAGAACTGGTGTCTCCGTGAAGCCACCTGTTTCGCTCATGGGGCTGAGTGCCTCGTGTACATCCGAAGTGCAGTTGCAGGACGTGCATATTTCCGGTGCGGACCTATTGCATGGACCGGTTGAACGAGTCATGACTGCGGGTTCAGGAATGGGTGGTGCAGGGTCTTTAAGTACGTCTGCTATTGCCCTTGGAACAGCCCAGGGAACGCTGGATCGCTTTGCAGAAGAGGCGGCGCTGCGTCCCGAATTGCTGCCGTTTCTGAATCCTCTGCAGCGTGAGGCCGAGGAACTGGCACAGCAGCTGGAAACCGCAGCCGCGGGCGGAAACCCAAAAGAGACCATGAGTTCAGAAACGCTGCGTCGTCGAGCGAACTCGCTGGTGATGCGATCGGCCCAGGCATGGCTGGCGTCAACCCGAGGAGCTGGGTATCTCGCCGGACATCCCGCAGAACGTGCCGTGCGAGAAAGTCTGTTCTTTCTAGTGTGGTCCTGTCCGCAGCCGGTCCTGGAAGGAAACCTGAGAGAACTTGCGTGCGGAACGGGCTGACCGGAATCGTGGCCAAAACCGCAGGCGACAAAGCGAAGTGAACAAAGCCCCGTCAGAGTGAACGGGAACGACAGCAACGGCAATTTTAGAAATCCACAGGCGCGGAAGAAAACTATGAAACCATTTGAACTGGCATTGTCAGCGGCAAAGGAAGCCGGAATGATTCTGGAGCGATTTTTTCGCGATGGGGCGGAAGTGCGTTCCAAGGGGATTTCTGATCTTGTCACCGATGCGGACATTTCGGCAGAGCGACAGATTGCCGGGATGATCCGGCAGGTATATCCGGATCATGCGATTCTTGGCGAGGAAGAGAATTCCGGAAGCATCGACGCGGAGCATTTGTGGGTGGTAGATCCGCTGGATGGGACCACTAATTTTGCCCATCAGATTCCGCACTTTGCCGTTTCAATAGCGTACCTGTATCGAGGACAGGCGCAGGCGGGGGTTGTCTGGAATCCCCTGCGCGGCGATCTTTACACAGCGCGACGCGGGGAGGGCGCATGGCATAATGAAAAACCCATCCGTGTTGGCAGCCAGACGCAGATGAGTGAAGTGCTGGTGGGGACTGGGTTTTACTATGACCGGGGAGCCATGATGGAAGCCACACTGGCAGCCATAGGGGACTGCTTCCGGCAGAACATTCATGGCATCCGACGATTCGGCACCGCGTCACTGGATCTGGCGCATGTGGCCACAGGACTTTACGGTGCCTACTTTGAATATCAGCTATCGCCGTGGGACTATGCCGCGGGTCAGTTACTGGTTGAAGAAGCAGGTGGCAAAGTCACAACCTGCAACGGCAGCAGCATGCCATTGCAGAAAACCAGCATTCTGGCCACCAACGGACCGCTGCATCCACAGGTGTTGAGCATTGTGGAACGCCACCTGAAGAGCTGGCAGAGCGCCGCACCCCCTGCCATGTAGATTTTTTGTTAAGCCTCATCCCACCTGTTAAACCTTCGACTGGGTCATGCCAGCCCCTGGGTGCGTGATGCGCACGCAGGCGAGAAGTCGGAAATTCTGAGAACACCGATCGTGGAACACCCCGCCCGCCTGGGGTTCCATCGATTGTCAGCAGGCTGTTAGACATAGCCGGAGCAGAAAAAACGGGAGGCGGGCCAATCCCTCTGTTTTTCAACGCATCAGCCTGCAGGCGTGGCAGAAAATAGCCGCTGGCAAGCAGAGCACCGCCATCGGATCTTCCCCGGCAAACGAGAACCAACCCTGAAGGAGTTGCAGACACCGCGGAACAACACGGGTCACGTGGTTGATGCCACGGCCTTCGGAGTGGACAGCGATCTGTAACGTGAGTCGAGGGGAAGCGCTATACCGGACGTCTTGCGCCGTTCCGCTTTGATGATACGGAAACCCCACGGAGGCGATCAGTCTGAAAAATATACGTTCGCAGCGGGTATTCAGCGATTGATGCTGTGGATAAGGTCAACTCTCGGATCCGCCAGAACATCCCGCTGAGTCGTCCGGGCCAATCCCCGAGCTCCACTCACTGACGCAACGTGTTTTAGAAGAGCAAAACGCCTGCAAGACAGCAACAGCACTAAAAAGCACAGCCGGACGACAGAGGGATGGCCCCATTTTCCCGCATTGATGAAGGGAATCAAGGGCGAATCGGATTGCATTCACTCCCCCAGGCCGACTCTTTCTACAGGGATCGGTGCGGCATGACTGATCTTGGCCCGGATGTTTCCTATGATCCGAAATTCCCATTGCGGTACTTTGAGATGACGGGGGCGCAAGCGGTGAGGTACTTGAAAGGGAGGAACTAAAATGAAACTTGAACTGACAAAGGGGTGGTTTGAGAAAAACATTCCGCATGATAATCCTGAAGTAGGTGCTGGTCTTCCTGAACGGGGCCCCGAGCGACAGTGCATTACCAATGAGGGAAGCATTCACCGAGAGGACGACTTTGCAGAGGCATATGCCTTTGGTGCGCTCGTCCAACTTCTTCGGAGGGATCGCAAGCTCACGGTGGATCAGCTTGCGTCAGCGGTCCAAGTGGGGACACCAGAACTTATAAGCATCGAGCTTGATCCCAGGTACATTCCAAAACCTCGCACAGTGTTTCAGATTTCCAAATTCTTTGGTTTACCGGATCGCCCATTGATGAAGCTGTCAAATGTGACAACAACACATAACGACCGGCTGCGTGACGCTGCTGTTCGGTTTGCTGCAAACTCTTCCAAGGTAATGGAGCTATCTCGTGAGGAGCGAGCGGCTTTAGCAGAGTTCGTGCAGTTCCTGGCAGCACAGGAAGGCGACTGAGGATTCGTTCAACGGGAAACGGCGGCCGGCCTAAGGAAAACGAGCGCAGAAAACGGGCGCCATCCCTCTGTTTTTTACGTCGTGTCGGAGCATCAGCCTGCAGGGTTGGCAGAAAATAGTTGATGGCAAGCAGAGCGTTGCCATCGGATCTTCCCCGGCAAACGAGAACCAACCCTGAGGGAGTTGCAGACATCGCGGGACAAAACGGGTTACGTGGGTGCTGCCACTGTGTTCGGAGTGGAAAGCGATCTGTAACGTGAGTCGAGGGGAAGCGCTATACCGGACGTCTTGCGCCGTTCCGCTTTGATGATACGGCAACCCGAGGCAGGCAATCGCTGTGAAAAATGCGGAGTCTTCGTATGTATTCCGCGATTGATGCCGTGGACAACCTGAAGTCTCGGATACGCCAGACCATATCGCCAAGTTGTCCCGCCAATCCCCGAGCTCCACTCGCTGACGCAACGTGTTTTAGAAGAGCAAAACGCCTGCAAGACAGCAACAGCACTAAAAAGCACAGCCGGACGACAGAGGGATGGCCCCATTTTTGTCTGCGACTTTGGCGTTGTGGCGACGGTGCAAATGGGGTTCAGGATCCGTGCGCGGTGTTCTGTCACCCCGTCGGGGTGAAATGTGTGACCTGGGCGTATTCCGGTGGCGGCGCGGGGGCTTGCCACCGGCTATTTTCTGCCAGCCCTCCGGGCTGAATCGCACAAATCACCCTGTCATTCGCAGCACCTCCGCGCAGGGAATCGTCTGCCCACTGACAACTGCCCACTGACAACTGCCCACTGACAACTGCCCACTGACAACTGACAACTGACAACTGACAACTGACAACTGACAACTGACAACTGAC
>CAIQIE010000208.1 GCA_903871805.1 uncultured Planctomycetaceae bacterium
CGGGGACGAGCACGGGGACGAGCACGGGGGCGAGCACGGGGGCGAGCACGGGGGCGAGCACGGGGGCGAGCACGGGGGCATGGGCGCGAGGAGGGGCACGAAGACGGGGGCAGGGAGTATTGAATTTTGGGAGCTAACGGGGAGAGACTGTTGTCGGTGGCTGTTTCCCGGCCTGACGTTGTTCGCACGCCAGCGCCGCAGCATCCCACATCTCGGCGTGCTTCGGTCGCTGCATCTGACGGCATACTTCCGCCAACTGCCGCCTGACTGCGGCATTGTCCAGTTCTTTGGCGGCCACTTTATTGAGTTCAATCAGGTGGTTTTTCAGAGCATTTTTCTGCTCCCAGACCTTCATTTCTTCGGCCGCCCGATCTTTCATGCCCATCGACTGCAGCACTACGGCAATTCGATACTGCAGATCCTCTTCAAAAGGAAATCGCCTGATGCCCTCTTCATAGCGTGTCAGTGCTTCCTGCAGCTTGTTCTGCCCTTCCAGGATCTCCCCGAACAGCAGATACCATGCCGTTCCGGACTCATCGTCATCCGGCACCGTGGATCGGCTTAGTGACTGAAACGCTTCGTCGGATTTCCCAAGACTGAATTCACAGCTGGCACGCTCGACAAGAACATCAGGAGTTTCTGCACACTGCGTCAAATACTGCAGAGCCACATCATACTTGTGTTCAGCCCGCAGGCTGCGTGACAGAAACACGGCGACTGTCTCTTGTACACCAGCCGGCGGTTTCAGTTCCCATGCCCGCTGAAGGTGTTGCACGGATTCGCTGTAACTTTCAAGGTCCCTGTAAATCACTCCCATCAGCCAGTGCGGGCGATAATCGTCCGGGGCGAGTCGCGCGACCTGTTCAAGGTGAAAGACCGCTTCATACTGGGCCCCGAGATCATAGTAGGCACTGCCCAGCCAGCGATGCCCATTGACGTGATCGGGCTGCTCGTTCACCAGCGTTGTCAGGACGTCTCGAGCGTCCCACAATTGCCCGGCCTCGTACAAGGCCTGGCCTGTAAATTCCAGAATCTTAAATCGCAGCGGGCCCCGCGCATCAAGCCCGCCGAGAGATCGCAACGCCGATCCTGGATCGCCGGTACGGAGAAAAAAATTTGCCTGTAACAAACCACCATATCCTGGAACATCCTGCCGCGCGTCCAGTTGCCTGATTCGCTCCCGAACTCCTGCAAAATCCCGCCTTGCCAGGGATTCAAGCCCATCCTCGTATAACTCTGATGTCGACACGCCATCCGGAGAGAATCGGTAATAATACCCTGCTGCTGCGACCGCGATTACCAGCGTCCCTGCAAGTAAGATCCCCAATCGTTTGCTGTATCGAACGAACATGATCACTCCGGTCTGCGACGGAAAACAGCAGCTGCTACCCGGTTTCGGCCAACAAAAAAGACCCGGCACGCACAGGCAATGCCGAGTCTGTCAATCGTCCGGCTTTCCCTTTTGGAGATCGCCCTGTTGCAGTCAATAAACCCGATCAAAAAACTGTCCGATACCCGGCACCCAGACCGATCCCGGCAGAAAACACAATCAGTGAAAATCGGCAGTCGTCCAGCGTCAAAACACAGGTGGCGACCGCATTAGACTGTGTTTGGTTCTCTGGCCCGAAAGATCAGTCAGCCAACTGCAGCGGAATCTTGTTGTTTTGCTCTGAAACGGTTTCTTTCAGCGGAGTTGTTGCCTGAGTCCCATACTTTGCGGGCAACGCCCCGCCATCCTTCTTCTTCCTTGAGTCTCCGCTCTTCATTTCAGCCATCTTCTTCGCCAGATCTTCTGGCGAGGGCGGTCCGCCACTGGATACTGGTGCGGCAGCCGGTGCGCTTCCCTTTGTCACGGTAATGATGTTTTCGCCCGCGACGGCTCCATCATTTGGTTCAAACATTGTCAGGCTGTAATTGCCTTCCTTGTCGGTGACTCCGGATGCTCCACGTGGTGCCTTGTCGTGGTAAAATGTGACAGTAGCACCTTCCACGGGGACCCCTTTGTACATCACAGTCCCGGTCACTGGAATCGTCGGCGGTGGGGCAGTACCGCCGCCACCACCACATCCCAGAACGGGCAATAACAGCAACATTGAAACGCTACGAAGAAAACGAACCATAGACCCTCCTGTAAAATTCCTGTTTCACTATTGGCAGGCTATTCAGTGGTCACTGAATCCGAGCAACTGCCAACCATTTACACTGTGGGAAACCAATCTGTTGGACAATTTGTCACCCGACGATCGCTCCCGATCAGGTTTTTCTTTGGCACGACCAACAAGGCAAATCCCTGCGCGGGACGACGACTTCCTGCAAAGCCGCATCTGGTCACTGTGTTTGTGATGGTGGCCGGGACTTGAAAATTCAATGCCCAACATACAGAAAGCGAAAATGCCGCTCCAATTGCAGGAACGGCATTTTCAATGATCCGCCTCACAAACTCAGCCAAATCTTAGTATTCACCCGTGACCTGGCCGTCGCGACGGTCTCCCAGTCGCTGATAGGTCTTGTAGTCAATGTTTTCCGAGATGAATTTTACAGCACCGTCGCACATGACGAACTGTGCGCCGCCGGTGTGCATCGACTTGAAGCCCTGGCTGGTGCTCCAGTTGTCGGGCTGATTACAGCCCGCTGGATTTGCCGGAGTCTTGACAGGCGCTTCGTTGTAACAGTTGATCGGGAAGTTGACCGGCGCGGTCGTAGCAACCCACAGCGAGTTGAAATGGAACCAGCCGTTGTTCATGTGGTCACCGCAGTTCGGACGAATCTCTCCCATCGCGATCACGTTGGAAGTGCCGTCTGTGATCTGAGCAATGGTCGCTGCCCAGTTGAAACGGCTGATGATCCCCGACACCCAGCTTGGGTTCTCGGTGTTGCCGTGACCCCAAAAGGCGTTGGTGTTCATAATGTGAGCCTGGTACGGCGTACAACCAGTCCATGGGGAAGTATCCATCTGCTGATTGCCCATGCTCATTGCATAGTTGGACTTGGCACTCCAACCACCCTGCTTAGCGCTGGAATCTGATGGACACTGGTAGACCGGCAGTGAAACGTCCTTAATGTACTTGCCGCTGGGGTAAGAGACTCGCTGCATTTCGAAGTTGAAACGAGCCGGTGGACTTCCACCAGTTCCCCATGGGGCCTGCAGGCTGAAGTCCATAGACGTGAACAGGTTTGCCTGTTCCACGTACGGCAGCAGCCGCACAAGGTGGCTGCCCTTCGGTGCACCATCCCAGGTCAATCCAGCAGCACCGTCGGTGTTGAAGATTGTCGGGGGGAATTGATTGTGAACGTCATGATAGTTGTGCAGCGCAATCCCCAATTGGTGAAGATTGTTTTTGCACTGTGTTCTTCGGGCTGCTTCGCGGGCCTGCTGCACGGCTGGCAGCAACAACGCCACGAGAATCGCGATGATCGCGATTACAACCAGCAGCTCGATCAGCGTGAAACCACGCTGAGCAGGCTTGATCTTTCTCATGAACTCGACTCCTGAATGTGGAAAAAACGAAAAACGACAGGAAACAGCAAGCCGACAGCGTGCTGCCGGCGAAGCACTCGATAGGAAGATCAGAATTGCAAGGAAAAACAATACAAGACAGGTAAAAACTATGCGACCGCAGCACTATTCAGCAGGCACGCTCACCAAGGAGTCACGTGGTACCACGCCGCGATACCCCAGGGGCTTATACCGCTAATGCTGGGGCCAAAACTGGTCTACGAAAGCAACGTCCCCTGCACTGTGTCCATTGCTCTCAGGAACAACACGCACACAATACTCCCTTGCTAAGTATCGAATGTTTTCCCACGAATGGGCCGGAAAAAAACAGCGAGATTGTCTCAAAACAGAGATTCTCCTGATTTCAGCTGCGGAAACTGTGCATATTACAAAGAATGCACAGCGGGAGCCAATTTGTCAATCCGGCCCATGAGAATGCTGCTAGTATTTTCTGGGAATTTCTGGGATTTGCTTAAAGCAGATTGACCAGAAGAAACCTCTCCAAAAACGGCAGCGTCAATTGCGGGGACTGTACGGGTTAGTAAGTACGCCGAACTGGCAGAGCTTCGGCGGTCCCGGAAAGAAAGTCTGCCAGTAATAGATTTTCCCGCGATTTCCCGCCTGCGGTATCAGCTACAGAACGCAACGCCTCTGAAACGCCGCAGCAGGGGGGCTTCAGTTCCCGCAGCGATTTCCGATTTGCCACGTCAAGTGCAGGATGCCCGTGTTCGGCTCTGATAGGGTATACACGCGTGCCATCTGCCGGCCCACCAGGCAATGAAGTCAGGACTCCGCTGCTACCGAGGCAAGTTCTATGGCGAAAAGAAACTGCTGGCGGAGCGCCTGGAATTCATTAATGCGCTGCCGGGGTATTAACGGACACGGGCGGCCACAAGATGCGGGCGGCCACAAGATGCGGCAGGCCGACCAATGACGTTCTGAAACAAGGGTTATTCCAGGCAGCGGTGCCGCTGTTTGCAGTTAGGAATCTGCCCCGGCAAGTATCGCCCGGACGCGTCCAATTCTGCGACGATTTCCACCATTGCTGTTACAGACGAACCTGGAGGACGCTTTTTGGCACGTCTTTTTCACGTGATCCTGCGTACCAGCCGGGCAGCAACGCGAGAAGCGTCATGGAAGAGGATGTCTGCACAGCAGACGCACACAGAAAAAAGAAAAAATGGGACCGGCAGGATTCGAACCTGCAACCAAGGGATTATGCGTTCCACTTCGACTTTCGCCGCCTCTTTCGAGTTTGTGGGCTGGACCATCCCTTCACTTTACGTGTCTGCCGTCTGGTCTCTACACCTTCTGCCGTGTGGCAGCTTGGCTCGGGATTGGCCTGCTTCCTGAGAAGTTTAGCGTTCCCCGAATTTGACAGATTCTACCAAGATCCTGTGCGTCTGACTTGCAGACCTCAGGATCAGGGCAACCCGTGTGGCGATACCATACAGAAACCCAATCGCAACATTACAAATTTTGCGAGAGTTTTTGCACAGGCATTACCGCTCAAGTCCCCTGCTCTGACCGTTGAGCTACGATCCCATGCTCCGGAGTATATCCTGGATTTTGGCTTTTGTCGTTCCTGTTTGGATAGACTCTGATTGCTTTTCTCATTCCGGCAGCTGTTTGCCTGCCTTCACGACGCTTCCAGTCGATAGCAGTGGCACGGCATTTCCGACCTTAATCAACGTGGCCGTCGCCCCGGCAGAAGGCTCGCCCAGTCCCCGGTCTCACAAATTTGGCTCAGCCCCCCCATTTGCACTCAGACAACGCAGTGCTGACGCCTAGAATTTCAGGATCAACGGGTCCCTTTGGGCGCCGCAGAGTTCTGCGGATTACGGTGTGCCAATCTGCGAAAAAGGGCACTTCGGGCCAAATTTGCTCTGTATCCGCTGGCAATCTCTGGCGTTCACTGGCTTTTTAGATCCTCCCTTAAGATGACTTTGCACAGCGGGTTGCTGCCAACCAACAGGAAAGACCTCAGGATGACATATCAGGTTCGCTGTCTTGACGAACTTCCCGCCCATCTTGCGGAACGGTGCCGCATTGCGCACGACGCTCCAGTGGCAGGGGCAAATGAGTATGTGCTTTACTGGATGTGTTCTGCTGTGCGTACAGAGGAGAATCCGGCGCTCGATACGGCCATTCTGCTGGCACAGCATCTTGATGTCCCTCTGCTGGTGTATCACGGACTGTCTCAGTCCTATCCGTGGGCTTCCGATCGGCATCATACGTTTATTCTTCAGGGAGCCCGGGATGTTCAGCGTCAGTTCGCTGAGCGGGGAATTCGTTATGTGTTTCACCTGGAGCAGCATGGGCAGACGTCTGATGCGCTGAGCCTGCTGGCGGAGCGGTCCTGCGTTGTTGTAACCGAAGAAATGCCGACCGGCCCGCACGCCTTGTTTCTTCGCGGCCTGATCAGTCGGACTCAGCGTCCTATTGTGGCGGTCGATTCTTCGTGCGTTGTGCCAATGCGGCTTGTAGGAAGGGCCTTCGAGCGGGCCTTTCAGTTTCGCGACGCCACGCAGAAACGGCGACAGGTCGGAATTCAAACACACTGGCCTGGCCTGTCAGATTCTCCGCGCTATTTCCAGGAGGATGTCCTGCCTTTTACTCCGGTGGATCTGCAAACATGCAGCCTTGCGGAACTGGTTGCCAACTGCCGGATTGATCATTCAATTGGCCAGGTCGTCGACACGCCAGGCGGCTCAGTCGCGGGATATGAGCGTTGGGCGACGTTTCTGAAGTCTGGCCTGAAGTACTACGCAGCCCGCCGCAATAATCCGCTGATGGATGGTGTCAGTCGCATGTCGGCCTATCTGCACTATGGAATGGTGTCGCCCCTGAGGATGGCTCGCGAGGTGGCCGCGATGTCTGGCGAAGGTGCTGAGAAGTTTCTGGAGGAACTGCTGATCTGGCGAGAGCTGGCGTGGGGGTTTTGTTTCTATCGGCCGGATCATGCTGACTGGTCAGCGATCCCTGCATGGGCGCAGAAAACCCTGCTGCAGCATGCTTCGGACAAACGCCCGGCGGTGTATTCACGTGAGCAGCTCGCACGCAGTGCCACCCATGATGTCCTCTGGAACGCCGCTCAGGACTCGCTGCGAATTCATGGCGAACTTCATAATAACGTGCGAATGACGTGGGGTAAGGCGATTCTGGACTGGACACAGTGTCCCCGGGAAGCCCTGCGCACAATTCTTGATCTGAATCATCGCTACGCGCTTGACGGTCGTGATCCGTCATCGTTCGGCGGTATTCTCTGGTGCCTTGGTCAGTTTGACCGTCCGTTCTCTCCGGAATTACCAATCCTCGGGACTGTGCGGCCACGTCCAACCACGGCGCATGCTGAACGTCTGGATGTGAGTCTGTGGTCTCGAAAGACGTCCACGCCGCGGTGTAACCCGGTTCCCGCCATCGCGGTGATCGGTGCCGGGATATCCGGAATCATGGCAGCCAGAACACTGGTGGATCATGGGTTGCCTGTGACCGTGTTTGAAAAAAGCCGCGGCTTTGGCGGGCGGATGGCGACTCGGCGTCGCGAGGCTCCGGCATTCGATCATGGTGTGCAATCGTTCCATGCCAGAGATCCGCGGTTTCGTCGCTGCGTCAACGCATGGAAAGAGCAGGGCCTGATCGCAACGTGGAATGGGGAATTTGCCGAAGTGCGTCCGGATGGCGTCTGGACGGCGGCCCCCAGGCAAACACGCCTGGTGGGGGTGCCCGGCATGAGCGACCTGGTGCGCCACCTGGCGGATGGCCTGGATGTGCACCGGGACCAGCAGATCCACAGGCTGGCACCGGTGTCGGGCCGAATTCGTTTGTCCGATGCTGCCGACGGCGAACTCGGGATTTTCGATCAGGTGATTCTGGCCGTTCCGGTACCGCAGGCCGTCGTCCTTCTGGATTCGTTTGGTCCCTTCTGCCTGCCCTCGATGAATTATGACACCATCTGGACGCTGATGCTGGTTCTGCCAGAGCCATTGAATGTGACGTGGAACGCGGTGGAGGTCTTTGGAAGTCCGATCCGAAGGATTGCGCGAAACCAGACAAAGCCCGGTCGCCATGCGATACGTGGCGAGGAGCACCTGGTGATTCACTCGTCACCGGAATGGGGCTCCGCCCATCGGGAAGATGCTGAAGCGGATGTGCGAACTCAGCTGATGGAAATTCTCGGCAGCCTGTTGCAGCGGGACATTGGACAGCCTGCGGCGACGGCAGCGCACCGCTGGCGTTTTGCAAAGCCTGCACAAACAACGCGAGCAAACGGCGATCTCTTGATCCCAACCCCGGGAGAAGCGCCCGTGAATCAGCCATCACCGGGTGTATCCCTGCAGGGCCTTGCTGATCAGGGCGTCTTTCTGTGTGGCGATGGGATCGTGGAAGACCAGCAGGCCTGCTGCGGCGTTGAGGCGGCGTTCCTTAGCGGTATCAATGCCGCAGGCCGCGTTTTAGGCGGCCTGCGGAAGGAACAGAAAATTCAGCGTGGGCTTTGGTAACCTGGACGTGAGGGGGACTGTATCAGGGAGCAGCCGGGAAGCCATCGGACCAGAAGGATCATGGCTGTGACACACATCCGGGCGGTGCTGTCTTTATTCAGACCAGTTCTTCAATAGGACGGCCGTTTTCAATCATGTAGGTTGGCCGCCCGGACTGATTGGTGAACTGAATTCGGCGGTCAAAGTCCAGCACATGAAAGATGGTGGCCATCATATCCTGCGGAGTAATTGGTGTTGTGCGGGGGACATCGACCTTTTCAGCGGACTCACCGACCACCTGACCCATTTTCAGACCGCCACCGGCAAACATCAGCGTGCTGAGCGGAGCCCAGTGATCGCGACCACCGGAGCCGTTGACTTTGGGGGTTCGTCCAAACTCGCCGCTGACGACCAGCAGGACATTGTCCAGCATGCCGCGTTGATCGAGGTCTTCGATGAGTGCCGAGACGGCCTGGTCGACCTCAGGTCCTCGTCGATCCATTTCCTGTTTGATATTGCTGTGCATATCCCAGCCGCCGTAATTCACGGTCACAAAACCGCAGCCACTTTCGCAGAGTCTGCGAGCGAGCAGCATTTGTTCGCCGAGCCCGCGACCATAGCGATCCACCACGCGCGGATCTTCGTACTTCATGTCGAAAGCCTGCTGTGAGCGACTGAGAATCAGATTGAAGGCCTGCTGTTCGAAGGAATCCAGTCCCTCCATCAGTCCCTTGCGATCGATGTCTCGTTTGACAGTATCGATCCCGTCAAGAATTGCGCGGCGGCTGGCCAGTCGATTCTGGTCGACGGTCAGAGACATATTACGACGGGCTTCGCCTGCGGGGTCAAATGGGCCGTAGGCGGTTCCCAGAAAAGCCGGGCCGTCGGCATAAATTCCACCAAGTCGCACATAGGTGGGGATTCCCGTGGTTGGATGATTGGTTCCACGAATGCGAGACACAATAGAACCGAGAAAGGGGCGATCCGGATTTGCGCCGTTATCAGCCAGTCGATTGTCGTAGCCGGTCATGACATAGTGGGTGCCACCGGAGTGTCCGCTGTTGGTGTGGGCAAAGGAACGGACGATGGCCATCTTGTCGGTCAGTTGAGCCATGCGTTCAAAGTTGCCGCCGATGGTGACACCGGGAAGTGTGGTTTTGACTTCGCCGGTGACGCTGCGGTATTCGGCGGGCGCTGTCATTTTGGGATCGAAGGTTTCGACATGGGTCGGGCCGCCGCTGAGCCACAGCCAGATCACGGACTTATCGCTGGTACGGAAACCCTGTTCAGTCGCTTTGGCTTTCTGCTGAAGAAGGCTGGCCAGTGTCATTCCACCCATTCCAAGTCCACCGACTCGAAGGAAATTACGCCGGGACTTTCCTTCGCAGTTTCGACCTGCATTTCCAAACATGAGATCAAGCATTGCGGGCTCCATTTTGCGGCGATTCGATAGAAAACACGGTCCACATCCTCTGATACTATCGACGAACCGTACAATCAGGCAACATAAGGCAAGCAGTCTTTTTCCTGTTTTGTGAATCCGCAAGGATTTTTACCAAAAATGTCTTGCCGGATGTCTGGTGATTCAGAAATGCATAAAATACTTGTTTTTTATGCACCTCCCCGGTTTGCCGGGTCTTTTGCGCCCGGGACCGCGTTCCTGACGGATAGACGACGACTTATGCCGTTCTTCCAACCATGCAAAAAAAGCGATATTCTTCCACCGTGCAGATCGGGTTAAAACACACACAGCTGCACGTGCTGCACTCCCAGGAATTTGAGGACGAAACGGAACTCTTTGATGGCTCGCCTTAGCCAGGCCGATCTGGCCACTCTCAACAAAACCTTCGATGACCGCAGTCCCCAGGAACTACTGCAGTGGGCTAAAGACATCTTCGGTGAACGTGTCGCTGCGATGTCCTCAATGCAGGAATCGGGGAATGTGATCTGTCATATGCTGAGTCATGTGCCGGTCCGCATGCCCGTTGTTTTTGTCGATACGGGCGTGCTGTTTCAGGAAACACTCGACACCAGAGATCGGCTGATGCGGGAATATGGCCTGACGATCCACACTTACCGGCCAACTCTGTCAATGGAAGAGCAAACAGAGCAATATGGCGTCCTGTATCTGTCTGCTGAAGGACAGAAACAGTGTTGCGAAATGCGAAAAAGCGAACCACTGGACGCGGTGAAGGGACAGTATGATGCGTTGATCGGAAGTTTGCGGCGGGCTGACGGTGGTCGCCGTGGTGTTTGTCCGATTCTTGCTGTTGATACCCGTTTGAATTGTCTGCGAATCAACGTGCTGGCGAATTTCACCAACGAGCAGATGGATGATTACATTGCACAGAATCAGGTCATACTGAATCCACTCCACAAACAGGGCTTTTCCACGATCGGGTGTAATCGCTGCACAACCCCAGTGTTGCCGGGTGAACCGAAACGTGCCGGTCGCTGGAGACATCTGGGGCCATGGAGCGTGTATTGCGGAATCAATCCGTCAGATATGGATCCGGAGCGATCACCTTCACTGGACTTTCAGCAGGAACTGATCGATCGTATTCTCGGACGTTCCACGGACTTTATGATCTGAAGAGGTGATCTGAGGGAATGTGACCAGCGGGGCAGAGCCCCATTTGTTGCGTCGGGATGCAAAAAAAGACCTCCAGCATGGGAATGATTTGTGACTGGTGGGGGGGCTGGAGTTGGGCAGGTCCTGTGCAGTTCGGAACACAATTTCAGTTCCGAAGAGTCTGACAGGGGTGGCCGGCTGATGCAGGGGATATTGACCGAAGTGATCATTCAGAGAGAGCGACTGATTTCCGCGGGCAGAATTACCGGGGGGATTGTCAGAAGGATTCAAGCGTGCCAGGCAGTATCACAGTAGAACAATTTGCACCCCTCAGTCGTCAGGGTGGTTTTGATCTGATCGACGTACGCACCCCCAATGAGTTTTATGAAGTGCATGCCGTGGGGGCACTGATGATGCCACTCGATGGGCTCAATCCGACCGCGATTATGGAATCTCGGGAAGAACGCCGCGACCAGCCCCTGTATGTCATCTGTCGTACCGGATCCCGCTCAGCCCAGGCCTGTGCGGCGTTCGAGCGAGCCGGATTTTC
Source organism: uncultured Planctomycetaceae bacterium (assembly GCA_903871805.1). Classification (GTDB taxonomy): domain Bacteria; phylum Planctomycetota; class Planctomycetia; order Planctomycetales; family Planctomycetaceae; genus SXXK01. The sequence goes on from CAIQIE010000208.1 coordinate 11,100, forward strand.
CAATGTGGTCAACGTCGAGGGCGGTACGCTTGCCTGGATTGCAGCCGGATTGCCTGTGAACCGCGGGATTCGCCGCCCCATGTCAATCGAGCGGCAGATCCGAATTGTTTCAGGGCTGGCGATCCTGGTCGGAACCCTTGGGACGCTGATAACTCCGTGGTGTCTGCTGTTGCCCGGGCTGATTGGGGCTGCCATGGCGTGGGCTGGTTACACAAATTCGCGGGCCATGGGGAGATTCTTTTCAAAACTGCCGTGGAATCGGGGGCAGGCGGCGGGATTGCCGGCTGCCTGCGGCAGCTGCTCGGGCGGAGGCTGTTCCGGAAGCTGAGCCACACCCGGCTGGCTGTTCGTTGATGCAAACTTCGGTGAAATACGAGTTTTTCTGCGATAATCCGGAATTAACTTCCGTCCTGCCTGTATTGCAGCATCCATTTCATTCTGAGTACAGAATTTGCAGATTTGTCAGGGAACGGCAAATCCTGATTGAACCGGATGGCTCCGGACTGTCAGAATACGGGGCTGTAACCTTCTGCTGTTCCTAATGAATCGGCTGCCATGACATTTCTCTGGACCCCGGCGTCGCTCATACTGACTGTGGTCGTTCTGGCCGCAGCAGCAGGCTGCTGCTTTGTCAGCTGGAAACGCAGCGGTTACGCCCGCACCATGGGTTGGCTGGAAGTGCTGCGGTTTGTACTAATCACCCTTGTGCTGATCACTCTGAATCAACCAGAGATCCCCACAGAAATTCGTCCCACAGAACAGCCGACGCTGGTCGTCCTGTACGACAATTCCGACAGTATGAAAACGCAGGATGTACTAAATCCTGAGGCTCCGTCAGAAAGGCCACGGGTAAGAAGCGATGCGATCGCAACGCTGATTCAGCCGCAAACGTGGCAGCCTGTTCAGAATCGTATGCAGGTAGTCTTTGAACCATTTGCTGCACAAGCGCCCATTGGTGTTCGAGGCACGGATTTGAATTCCGCACTCCAGAGCACCTCAGAGAAGCACGCCGGTCTTCGCAGCGTTGTGCTGATCTCGGATGGCGACTGGAACACCGGCGACGCTCCGCAGCGAGCGGCATCAGCACTTCGTGTGCGTGGCGTGCCTGTTTATTCTGTCAGCGTCGGCAGCGAACAGCGACTTCCCGATGTGGTTCTGACAGCCTCCGATGCACCCACCTTCGGCGTTGTGAATAAGTCTCTGAGAATACCTTTTCGAATCACCAGCTGGCTGGCTCAGGATCGCGAGATGCTGGTCTCGCTCACCGGGACTCAGGGAGAAACCGTCACAAAGGCCGTCCGCGTTTCCGGAATGGGGCAGCTTCAGGACACTCTGGAATGGAAACCCACCCGCACCGGAGACTATTCACTGACTCTTGAAGTCCCCGTGGACGAAACAGAAACGCAGTCCGACAACAATCGCGTGACCATCCCGTTGGTCATTCGTGACGAGGAATTGCGGGTGCTGATTATCGAATCCGTCCCGCGCTGGGAATACCGATATCTTCGCAATGCTCTGGAGCGAGATCCTGGGGTTGAGGTGAATTGCCTGCTGTTTCATCCGGATCTTTCTGAAACCGGTGGAGGCCGAGGTTATCTGCAGCAATTCCCTTCGGAGAAGGAACTGTTCGAATACGATGTTGTCTTTCTCGGGGACGTCGGTGTGGCTCAGCGGCAACTGACGCTGGCGGACTGCACCCTGCTAAAACAACTGGTTCGCAGTCAGGCGGGAGGGCTGGTCTTTCTGCCTGGCGCCCGCGGGCATCAGCTGACGCTTCAGGGCAGTGACCTGGAAGAACTGCTGCCGGTCGTGCTCAATCCTGCTGTGCCGAAGGGAAAAGGTAATTCAAGGCCTGGGCGGTTCGCACTGACGGAAGCCGGACGACGCAGCCTGCTGACGCGGCTGGAAACCGAAGACATCGAAAACGAAAAAATCTGGAATGGTCTGCCCGGGTTCTACTGGCATGCAGCCGCTGAACGAGCAAAGATCGGTGCCCAGGTGCTCGCCACCCACGATACGGAATCATCCAGCTACGGACGCGTTCCGCTCATCGTCACGCGAACGGCAGGCACCGGCAAAGTGCTCTTCATGGGCAGTGACGGAGCATGGCGCTGGAGAAAGGGTGTTGAGGACCTGTATCACTATCGCTTCTGGGGACAGGTAGTCCGCTGGATGGCCTATCAACGCAATATGTCGCAGGGCGAATCCATGCGACTTTTCTACTCGCCGGATCGCCCGGAAGCGGGAAGCGTCGTCAACCTGAATGTCAATGTCACCAGCCTTGCCGGAGAACCATTGCGAACCGGCACCGTCACTGTCCAGACAACCTCGCCCTCAGGACAAACGGACACGGTCCGGCTGACGCCCGGAGGAGAGGATTCGTGGGGGCTTTTCAGCGGCACCTTTTCTCCCAGGGATGGCGGTCAGTATCGTCTGGTCACAACCTGCACGGAAACCGGGGCAAGGCTGGAAACCGTCCTGTCCGTGACTGGGCAGGAGAAGGAACAGATTGGTCTGCCGGCAAAAACGGATGTGCTGCGAGAAATCTCGCTGACGACTCGCGGAGAACTCACCGACGCTTCCAAAGTCCAGCAACTGATCGAGAAACTGGCCGCACTTCCACAACCCGCACCCGTGATCGTCCCCATCCGACTCTGGAGCCATCCACTCTGGGCAGGCCTGATGATCCTGCTGCTGGGTGTGTTCTGGACCGCTCGAAAATTCGCCGGCTTCGCCTGACGCGTCAATCCCAGGCAGGGGCGCAGTTTACCTGGTTTCCTGTCGCAGAAGGATTCGCCCATCTTCGCACTGAATCTGTATCTGTCGCTTCGCTGCGTCGTGATGGATCCACTGCGGACTGGAAAGAGGCATCCCCTTTTCTTCCAGAGCGAGTTCGCCGGAAGCATAGGGAATCACTTTGACATCCAGCAGTTCTGTCAAGCCTCCATCGTCCATTCGGTCGCGGCCAAATGATGTGGTACAGGCGATCAGGACGTCTGTGGCATCACCCGTGATCTGAGGAAAGACGCAATTTTCCAGTCTCAGGGTCCATTCAATACGATCTCTCTCGGGATTCAGGCAGCTCAGTGTCCCGTCACTGAGTGACTCCAGCGTATCCTCACCACGCACCTGAAGCAGTGCTGCTCCCGCTCCTGGCAAATTCTCTTCCACTGCGATGAAGACTCTGCCCGCTCGCTCAAATGCTTTGACAGCAAAAGTTGCAGCAAACTGACCAGGAACCCGGGGTGCGATCCGTCTGCTGACGTGTCCGGTGTTCAGAGAAATGACCACAATCTGGCTGTCGTGCGTCACTGTGACAAGCTGGTTTCCTGAAAGTACAGAGTACAGTCGGCCCAGATGCATCTGTCCGATGCGAATCGGCTCTTCGTCCGCCAGAATATCCTCGCCCTGCGCGGTATCCAGTAGATGCAACTGGTAGTTCAAGTCCGTGTAAATCAGGAATCTGCCGACCGCACCACATTCTGTTCCCAAACCAGGCATCACAGATTTTCGCTGCACTGGTTTTCCGGTTCGAGTGCTGAATGTCTGCAGCGATCCCTGATCCACGCTATAAACAGCAGTCACTCGCTCATCACCAAACACAGCTGGAGCAGACTGCAGTCGGGGAACGGTGTTCGAGACTTCGCCGACACGGCGCGTCCAGAGGTCTGTTCCTGTCAGCGGATGTGTGCAGTACAGCGTTCCAGCGAAATGCCATACAAAATAGTCCGGGCCAAGGGACCCCAAAATCACCTTTCCCGACACAAGATCCTGTCGCGGATTCAATTCTCTGTCCCACAGAATACGGGTGTGCCCGGAGTTATTGACCGCAATCATCATCAGTCTGGTCCGTTCAATCAGCGGAATCAGTCCGGGCGCACTGCAGGTCCGGTTGGACTGCTGAAAATCGGTGGTCAGTTCCGCCATTCCGCCGACTTTTGGAAGACGGCTCAGCACACCAGCTCCGTCGCGGGCAACGACTTCCAGACGATGTGTCTGGGGTTCCTCGCGGGAATGCAACAGAACGAGGTCATGCTTCAGCCACCATGGACCTGCTGAGATCTGCATCTGGTTTTCATTGAGAGCAAACTCGGGCACCGGCAATGCCAGATGAAACTCGGGGGTGAGCGTCAGTATTTCCGCGTCAGTGCCAGGCAAATCGTCGGAAGGTCCTGCAAATTCAGGATTTCTGCCATTGAGAACCGTCAATACCTCGGTATTCAGTGATGCTCCGTTGCGGACCTGATCCAGCAATTTCTCCACGCGGTTTTTCTCGTCACCCCTGTCCTCCGAAAGACTCTGCCACCATGAGGCGAGCAGCAGTTCCGCAGCAGTGGCTTGACCATTGTCAATCAGCTGCCGGGCGAGTTGTACTTTGTCATTCTCGGTGGTCAGGCTCTGCGGATGCAGGATGGCGTCTTCCGCGATCAGCGTCAGCTCGCCTCCCGTTGCCGGCCTGCCCTGATCTGATGCCGTCGTGATACGAACGGGGGGCTGTTCCAGTAATAGGTCGGGGCGCACGGACCAGTCCGAGGAGAGCGTTAACAGTGACTTTCTATTCGGCAACTGCCATTGCGCACGCCATGACTGTGGCAGGGCCTCTTCGTGCAAGCCCGTCAACAGGGCCAGCGTTGCTGCTCTGACAGTCTGGTCCGATGTTAGTTGAAGGTCAGCCAGTTGCTTGACGGTTGCTGTCCGGGATTCTTCGGAGGGAAGATCGCTGGCCTTGAGCCAGTTCTCCAGCCATTCACTTAGTAACAGTTCCGCAAGTGTCGAAACCAGAGCCCTGCCGGTAGTTTCGTCGGCAGCCAGTTTTACGCTCTGCAACTGCGTTTGCAACAGCGATTTGGCACCCTGTCGACTGCCATCGATCATCATCGCCCTGGCCGCTTGAAGCACAGATTTTGGGTTGCCTTCTGCCGGAGCGGCATTTGCGGTGCTGGCGACGATATCGGCACGGGGAAAGGCAACGACCACGCCGGGGTTTGATGCGTAAATGCTGGAGGCATCACTGGTGAAGGCACCAAATGGCAGTCGGGACCGATGCGGCTGAAAACGAGTCGCCTCCTGCAGCCTGGTACCATCACGAAGGCTGATACACACTGGCTGCCCACCGATCTGAGGGATCACGCAGCGATCCGTTCCGCAGACAGCCGTGCCGCCTGTTTCATCAATTTCTGTAACCCACAACTGTCTTCCATCCTGCAAATCAAGGCAGCGACAATGGCGCTGGCCAATCAGAATCAGTTGCCCATTGACAATCGCCGCAGGATAAAGGTCCCGACTGCCGCCAGGTTCTCCAGGGACAACTGCACGGTTAGGAACCTTCCAGAGAATTCGTCCGCTGAGACCGTTTACACACAGCACAGCCCCCGAATTCGGTCCGCTGCAAACGACAACCCCCTGTTCAGTCAGAGGCAGAAACAAGGCTGGTGTCGTGGTGTCTGCGGATATCAGGAACTCGTTTGCGAACGCCTCCTCCGATCGCTTTTCGGCGGGCTCGTTCTGCAGCGAAAGAGCCCATTTCAGCTGGCCATTTGCGGTACTCACGGCAACCAGAGCGCCGCTGGCCAGGGAACAGATCAGGTTTTCTCCGCAGATCAGACAGGACTGCCACTGATTCGAGGCGGCCGACATATCCGGCCCGTTGCCACTCTGGTCTGCCCAGGAAACCGGCTGCTGCCAGATCACACGCCCTGTTGTTCGGTGCAGGCAGTTTACCAGCAGAAAATCCGCAGTCTTACTCAGCAGATACAGCCTTTCTCCACGGATGACCGGTGGACACTGAAAACGATGACCGGTTACTGTCGGGCTGCGACGAAAGTCGGTTTCAGAAATGACCCCCGAGTCGGGTTTGTCAGTGCTGGCAGGAAACAGGCTCGGCGCTGGGTAGAATTCATCGGAGCCGAGGTTGTCGGCCTGCCCTTCAGGGACGAGTTCCAAATCCGTCCGCGACATATCTTTCAGCTGTTCCACAATCTGATAGTCGGCTGCTGATGTCTCTCCCACAATCCATGCGATTTTCGGCAGTGCATTTTCGGCGGACCGTTTCAATGCCACCAGGCGTCCGCTGGGAATGAAATCCGCCTGAGTTGCTCCATTGCCGGACAAAATGCCTGGACGTCGTCCCCGCATCCATGGCCTTCTATCGACATTCATTTCCCTTCCCAAAACGTCAAAGCCATCGATCAGCCAGAGATATTCTGCATCCCATGACAACAGCCCCCACTGTGGCAGAGCGTCCGGACGGAGTTCTTCCATTCCCGGCCCTCCGGACGGAAAATTCATACCCCCCAGTCCCATCGAATCCGTGCCTGAACCAGAGCCAAGGCTGTCCGTGACCAGCGACCAGCATTCCCGGCCAGTCGATTTTTCCAGTGCCACAATTCGAAAGGGAGTCCGACAAATCAGCCATGGGCCCCAGTGCACCAGCGGCCAGTTCTGGAAGTCTCTCAGAATCCCGGAGAATTCGGGGGCGTAATTCATCAGCAGACTGGAGGCGTTCAGCCGGGCTTCCGCTCCGGGTACCCACACGGTCTCCTGCCAGGTCCACGAGATCTCTGGCCAGGGAGGCGACACGGTCGTTAAGACACGATTGTCCCGCGATGTTCCGGCACCAGGATTCGTGTTGCGGCTGTGGCCATTTTCAGCATTCAGCCGTTTCTGAACCGCGTTACGCAGCGGCAGCAGCAGCTGACGAAAACTTCCCTCAAGAACTGAATCGGCATAATCAGCCTGCAGGCAATTCCACTGTACGTCAGCTTCCGTCGCCTCACCTTTCAGCCACAGGGCCGCCAGCAGCATCCCCTCACTTCGAAGTCCCACGCTGGAAAGCGGACATGTTTCCGCAATCGCCTCCAGTTCCTCCAAATCACCGGTGGCCAGCGCTGTACGAAGTCGGCTTTCAGTGGACACGGCGATTGTGCGGTCCCACGCCCTCTGAATATCGTCCGGCGCCCGTTTCAGCAGGTCCATGGCAAATGCCCGCAGGCTTCGCCAATCCTGCCTCTCCGGGTCCCAAAGAAACGCATCGGCCTGACGCGAAAAAATCTGCTGCAGCACATCAAACGAGGAATCAGAAACACCCGTTTTTCTCAGTGACAGCAGGGCGTCTTCTTCAGCCCGCGACCGCAGCAGTGTACCCGCAAGTTGGGCCTGCACAGCTTCCTGCAAAGTCTGCTGCTCGTCAGGAATCTGAAGGGCTGCTCTGGCCGATCCACCAGACAGAACCGATCCGGTTGACAGCAGAACAACAGCCAGCAAAACAACTCGTAACGAAGTCGAGTTCCAATCACAACAAACAGAAGTGGACATCAGAAGAACTCGTCAAAGTGCAGCAGATCGTCTTCCGTTACGGTTTCAAACTGACGTTCCTTCAGGACCCGCAGCGTCTCTTCTTTTTCTTCCACAAAAACAGCCACGGCTCCGCGTCCGTTTCTGCGGTACATCATCGGATACACATACTGCACATTCAATTCCGCGGACATCAATGCCGCAAGCAGCGATGTGTGCGGCTGATCATTTACCGGCAACAGGACACCAATGACGTCCGTTTCGAAAAAGTGCATGCCTGCGAATGTGAGCAGTTCCTGGGCTCTTTCATAATTGTCAACGATAATCCGAGCGACGGCGCAGTCAGACGAGTCCAGAATTGACAACGCGACAATTTTCAGGTCAGACCGCTCCACACGCCGCAACAGATCGTGCAGCGATCCCACACGGTTTTCCAGAAAAACCACAAACTGCCGCAGACAGGGCCAATCCCGCCCTCGAGTGGTCATCGGTTCTATGGCCGAGTCGTCATCGTCGCTGTATGCCGATGTCATGGTGTCTGCTCCCGAAATCCCCCTGATCACTCGCTGCATCAATGGCCAACACGCCTCACGGCAATCTTACGGTCTGTTGCCGAATTCAGGAACAGCAATCGCCCCGGTTCCAGGCTGCAATGGAATGTTAATTCACCGCCAAAGTCCTGGAAATCCCGGGGATTTCTCAGAATCTCTTTGCGTTTTTTCCGTGGATGCCCTCTGATCCCATCCACCCGCCGTCTATCCCGTCGCGACGCTCTCCCCGGTCAGACGATGGGCTCGCCCCTGCAGCAACTCTGTCCCGGTTGCGAAACCTGTCAGGTTCCCCCAGCGCCCGAGTCCAAAGTGGTGGCCAGAATTACTCCAACCAGCAGGTCATAAGCCGCGTGACATCCCACTGTGATTCCAAAGCCTCGCAGCAGAAACACCGTTGCAAAAAACACCCCGGCTGCCGCACGAAACGAAAACGTGAATAAATTGAAGGCGTCGGCGGAAGGACCGATGTGGTGCGCAATGGCAAACAGAAAACTGGTGGAAATTGCAGCCATCACTGCCGCCAGGGTTCGGGGAAATTCGAACAGGCGAAAGACCAGCATCGCTGCCGGAATCAGGCACAGGCGGAACATCACTTCTTCATAAACTCCCGCTCCCACGAAGGAAACGGCTCGCGTCAACTGCGGCGAAATGGATTGAACATGCGGCAGGCCTGCGCTTGATCCACTGCCATACCAGAAAAATGCATAATCATGCAGCCGCCCGATGGCCATTAAGGAGACAGCCAGCAGCAGACTCTCGGCCAGCATTCCGCCCAGAGTCGCCAGACGCAGCCGCCACGAATACCTTCCGACCAGATGCCATCCGACAAGGATCCCCACCACCAGCAAAGGCAGCAGCAATTGCCCGGCCCCAGCGCTGGTCAGCAGGGATCGCATCCAGAAATCAGCACCATTGCGAACGGCATCCGGGTCGTCGCGACTGACAGCCAGAACTCCCACCTCGTAGACGACAATCCAGGGCAGCAGAAAACACAGACTTGACAGCGGACTGCGCGCGTCGTCCCAGTAGTCAGCAGCGTTGGCTTCAGGTTCGTCCGCCATCGTGATCTTCAGAAAAGTGCGTCTCGTCGCGAGACCAGCCCCTGACGCTTTTATCGGCTCAAACGGCCTTTGCCGATGATCCGCCGATGAGGCTCGCGGCCTTCCCGAGAACACTCTGGCCTGATTACGGCAGAAACTGCCGCTGTATCCCGACATTTAAGCGACATGCGCAGCCCCGAATGCCCGCCGCTGTTGCCTTCACAGCCGCTCGGCAAGTCGAGCGGCCAGCCTTCGCAACGCCGGGCTGACATCGGCTTTATCAAGATGCACATTCAGGATGCTGAAACAGTCCTGATTGGCAAAGGCTGCCTGAATCGCCTTCTCCAGATCGCCTTCCGTAAACACTTCAAAACCCCACCCGGCCCCAAGCAGCTCCGGCATACGATGATACTGCCAGTTCAGAATGTCGTTGAATGGGCCTTCCTGGATGAATCGCTCGGTGGAGTAACCTTTGTTGTTCAACACCACAACGATCGGGTTGAACTTTTGCCGTACCGCTGTTGAGAGTTCGTTGCACGTCATCTGAAATGCGCCGTCCCCGACCAACACCAAAGGACGCAGATTTCGATTGGCAACCTGGACTCCTATTGCTGCCGGAATTGCAAATCCCATGGATGTGTAATAGGCCGTACTCAGAAATTCTGTTCTCTGAGTGATCGTGAGATCCGCGGCCGCAAACAGCGAATCGCCCGTATCCGCAACCACGACCAGATTCTGATCCAGGACTGTGTTGATCTTGCGAAACAAGCGACTAATCGTCATGGGTGCCGAAGCAACGGGCTTCCATGCCGGAGTCTCCGCATGGCGAATCTTTGGGGCAGCACGACGAGTTGCAAACTTCTTTTCGGCAAGACCATTCATGAAATCCGTGAAACTGACGTCGTGGAAGTGATGATGACCAATTCGAAGTGTTTCGCTGGTCGCATAGATACACTTACGTGGATCCAGCATGGCTGTAAAGCCTCCGAGATTGATATCACTCATGAAGGCCCCCAGCAACACCACGCAGTCACTGTCTTCAACCCGCTTCCGCACTTCTTCACGCCCCATGGCTCCTTCATAAATTCCCAGATACAATGGATGCCGTTCACTGACAACCGATTTCCCCAGCAGCGTGGCACTGATCGGTATGTTGTTCTGTTCTGCAAACCGCACGACCTGGTCCTGCAGTCCAAAACGATGCAGTTCAATTCCGGCCAAAATGACGGGCGTCTTTGCTGCTCGAATGCTATCTCGAGCCTCCTCCAGTGCTGCCTGAAGTACGTCGGCATTGCTTTCAACAAGACTGGACACCGGAACATGCGGATGCAGGGCCCGCGCGTTCACCTTGTCTCGAGGTAATTCCAGAAAGACCGGTCGCTTGTACCTGACACAGGCCGTCAGTACACGGTCAATCTCCCGGAACGCCGTAAACTCATCTTCCAGACATGCGCTCGCCACCGTCAGCTTTTCGAACACGTCCCGCTGTGTATGAAAATCACGCACCCGGTGATGCAGCAAGGGGTCCGAACGACGTTCCGTCATCCCCGGAGCACCACTGATTACAATCACCGGACTCTTTTCGGCATACGCGCCAGCAATCGGGTTGCAAAGACTTAATCCGCCGACGCAGTACGTCACACACACGGCTCCAATTCCATTGATTCGCGCGTAGCCGTCCGCCGCGTACCCCGCACAGGCTTCATTGGTGGTGCCGATCACTCGAATCGGACTTTCCTCGAGCATGCCATAAAACTGCAGAACAAAGTCCCCCGGAATCCCAAAGATGTCCCGCACACCGTAGTCCTGCAGTCGCTGTATCAGATATTCGGCAATCGTGGGATTTAAGGCTGCCTTGCGGCTGACACGTGTTCCGGAGGTACCCTTTGCCGGCATCGCAGTTTCTCCTGGGATTCTGAACTTAGGCCTTACACGCTTTCCCTGCTGGCAATATCAGGCTGCCAATTAAAGGTCATACTCATCCCGGAAAGTACCGAGGAATCACACACCTTTTTTCGCAGGCCCGGTTTTACCATGAAGGGAGATTTTCTGTGTCCTTCGCGGCTGATTCTACGAGCATCAGATTCTATGGACATAAAAAAACGAGCAGGATTGTGAACCCTGCCCGTCATTTTTTTGAGAATCAGCGATGGCAATCTGGCGACTTAATGTCCCGTTGCACCTTCCCCACCATCTTCAGGAGCTTCGGGATGAGTCCAGGCCTTCAGAATGGGCGACAGGGCAAGGCAGACCAGTGATGAAAGCACGGCTGCAATGGCAATCTGCTTAAACACATCCTCAAATCCCACCACCGTTTCCAGCGGAATTGGAATGGACGATTCCTCGCCCGCCCCGTGCTGTACGCCGGTGAACTGCGAAATGATGGCCGCGAGATACTGGGAAAATGCAGTGGCCAAAAACCAGGCCCCCATCACAGTACTCACCAGCAGCTTTGGAGACAGTCGGGCGATCATCGACAACCCCACCGGTGACAGGCAAAGTTCACCAGTTGTATGCAACACATATCCCAGGATCAGCCATGACACACCTGCCATGCCCCGAGGATCGTGCTGAGTCGCACCGTACCAAAAGGCAGCAAAACCCAGCCCCAACTGGAGCAGTGCCAGCGAAAACTTCACCGGCGGTGAGGGATCAAGGCCCCTGGCGCCCAGTGCTGACCAAAGACTGGTAAATACCAGTCCAAAAATCAGAATACAGATCGCATTGATCGACTGGAACGTGCTGGCAGCCAGCTCATCTTCTCGCTTGGCAATTCCCATCCCCACATCGTCTGCTGAAACCGTCCAATCGATTTCCATGTTCGGATTTTTTTTACCCTCATCGCTGGAACGCACATCATTCAGGTCATCCATTGTGAAGACGTTGTCTCCATTGGTGTAACCCAGCTGTTCCTGAGTCGGCTGCAGACGAATCACGGAACCGACGTCTCCCTCGACAACTCGCGTCTGTTCGGACACGCGGTCGACATTTCTGTCCGCGAAGTTGTTCAGACTGCTTCCGGCCTGTTCAAAAAATGCCCAGAAAAGCATCGAGAAAAAAATGAGTATCAGCACAACGGTCATGCGATGTCGCGCTACCGTATCCAGAGTCAGTGTTTTCAGGATCAGATATCCGAAGGCCAACACACCCGTCAGTGTCAGCATCAATCCCGCAGGTTTGCTGACTTCTCCCAGAAACACAGCCAGGATCGCCCCAAGCTTTCCGCCACCCTCTGTGAGACTTTTGATCCTCTCGTCAGAAAGCAGCTGCAGAGGTACCCCATCTCTGACGACCGAGAATCCGGAGACAAACAGGGTGATAACCGGCACAGCAAGTGCAACTCCCAGCAGCACCAGCACAACGTTCTTTGCACTGACCTTTCCGTGTCGCGAGGCCCCGGCAGCGGCCGGTAAGCCACCCCTGCCAAGCGCGATGATGGCAATGACTGCTGCAATCGCCACGCAAATCGCGACAAAAGCATTCAGCAGGATCGCTGCCGTATTGTTGGCTCGGTACACCAGCAATGCAATGACGGCGGCTCCAGCCCCCAGTCCGATCAGCATTTGTGTGATCCGGTTTGGCATCACAAACACCGCCAAACCAATCAACATCCCAATCGTGGCCAGGCCAAATCCCCAGTGCCACCCGTAGGTCTCTCCAATATATCCACACAAAAGCGGACTCATCGCCGCTCCAAGGTTGACCCCCATATAGAAGATCGTAAACCCGCCGTCCCGTTTTCTGCTTCCTGCGGGATACAAGGTCCCGACAATCGATGAGATATTCGGTTTGAAAAAACCGTTGCCGACAATCAGCAGTGACATCGCCACGTAAAAGGCCGCGGGGTTCTCTATCCCCATAATCAGGTGCCCGATCGCCATCAGCACACCGCCAATAATCACGGCAATTCGCTGCCCCAGCAGTCGGTCCGCCAACAGTCCGCCAATAAACGGCGTCATATACACCAGAGCCGTATAGGCCCCGTAAACGGTGTAAGCCTGGCCGTCGTTGTACCCAAGAAATCCCTTTGTCATGTAGAACACAAGCAAAGCTCGCATTCCATAGTAGGAAAATCGTTCCCACATTTCCGCAAAAAACAAGTTGAACAACCCCGTGGGATGCCCCAGCACCTGCGGAGATTCAGAAGCGGAATTCGCCACTCGGATTGAACTCATACACATTCCTCACTCAGCTCTGTTTCAGAAACACAGGGATTATCACATTGTGGGGAGAAATCGTCAGGGGAAAATCAGGTCGGACGTTCCCGCAATTTTTCGTTAGCTTAACGCCAATCTCAACCCGACGACAACCGGAAGTGCCCTGTTTCGCAGAACGATCCGCCGTTCTGCCAGCAGCTGCCAACCAGGCGGTAATTCCCGACCAGACAATCGTTCACCGCCCGCAACCGCTGGCTCGGCAGTTCCCGGGCATCGCTGCCAGAAAAGCGAGCGTGGTACCTTGAGTCGCATTTCCACCCGGCTGAATCCCGCTGATCAGGATCCTCCCACGCTCGCTTACCGATGCGGCACGCATGCTTCTTCATTCAGCGTTCGGTACCTGGATCACAGCCGAAGCCACTTGTTTTTCACGATTAACATTCTCGTTTTGCGAATTTCCCATGAGTAATGAGCTCGCGCAGGGTCTGTGGCGCAGTGTTTGCCATGTCCGCAATGCAGAGTTCGGCGCATTGGCCGACAACCACCACTCTTCATTACGGCAGCCCCGGCTTCTTTGCTGTGCTGCCTGTTTCACTTTCCCGAAGGACAAGGGAGTGCTGTTTTATGAATCAGGTCTTTGAAGATGTGAAGCGGTTTCAGCTCTGGTTTCCATTCTTTCAGGTACTGATTGCCGCTGTCGCTCTGTACGACAGCTATCTGACAATGCGGTTTCGTGATGTGATGCTTTACACCGAAGAAAATCCGCTCGGACGCTGGTTGATTCAATCCTGCGACGGAAGTGTGGCCGTGTTCCTCCAGATGAAACTGGCCGGCACTCTGCTGGTCATGCTGATGCTGTTCTGGATGCGTGTCCGGCAAAGCCGAATGACTCTGCCAGTCTCCGGCTCGATCGCTTCCTGGCAGTGTGGCCTGCTGGTGTATCTGACGGCTGCCTGATTGCCCGACAGTGCCTATTCACAGGATTCGCGACAAGGTTCTCTGCGCTATGGCTCTGAATGGAGACCAGCGACTTGCAGCTGTTGTTCCCGCGACATTCATCGACTCAGCAGATGCGCCACACTTTGGTGTCACGTGGTGACAACAGCGAAATGCTCACCTGGGCTTATTCAGCAGCTGAGTCGCCAGCTGGCCTCTGCAAAAAAAACAGGGTGGCAGCAAACAGTGCCTGCCACCCTGATTCACTTTGCTGAGACTATGGTCATATCTCCGCTCTTCAGGAAAAGTTACTTTTCCGTACTGCGAACATACACCCGCAGTCGCTTGCTGGTCCAGCTGCCAGCGTTGGCGGTGAAAGTCCAGTCCGGTGTGTCACCCGGCCCCTGCCCAATGCCAATGTCTGCGCGATCTGCCGCACGCCAGTTGTTGATGGAAAACACTGTCTGCCCGGCTGGCGTATTGTGCACCTGCATGCAACCGTAGCCCTCTTCCGGGACCACAACTTCATCACCAAAGTCATAGATGTCCTCGGATGCCCCGGGAACCCGGCCAGCGTTCTTCATCCCATAGTTATGGGGCCAGAATTCGATGTTTCCAGTTTCCAGTCCCGTCCCCGTCTTTAATCCTGGCACATCAGAAAAGATGTCCAGACTACTGACTGACTGCTGAAACATGGCCCCCGACTGCTTTGTGGGAATTCCAATCTTTGTGATGTCCTCGGTGAAGGCCTTCATTGAGACGAACACGTGCTTCATGGAACCATCGGCGGCTGTCAGTTCCACCAGGTATCCCACACGGTCAAACGCCTTTACCTTTTCATGCTGATCCACGTCGTACCGAATCTCTGCCCCAAGGCGACTGAGGTCCATGTCGTAGACGAGGGTGTATTCCTTGCTGATCGGCAGAGAACTCAGAAATGTTGGAATCTCGCCGGCACGGAAGGCGCCGACCGACAAGCCCGTGCCGCCCGTCAGATTCGGCTCAGCCAGCAGATGCCATGCAAACCGCAGGGCTACAGGAGTCTTCACCTTGTCGGACTTCAACACGATGCTGCCACCCTCGATCACTGCCGACGCCGGATGAAATCCGCCAGACCCCGGCCCTACGATTTCAAAATGCGTTGGGGCTGCGCCGTCCCGCGTCTTCAGACCATCCGCGGTGTTGCGGAAGTGCACCTTCAGGGAATCTTTCAAAACCTCCAGACGATCAAGCTCGGGACTATCAGCCACAAGCTCCAAACGTCCGTAATCATAATGCAGAGCCAGCTGGGCCAGTCGCAACCCCACATCCTGCTTATTCGGCGGATGAATGTCGCCGATGGTGGCAATGTCGTTGATCACCACCATACCCGTGCGGGGAATCTGATGAGCAGCCGCTGCCTGAGCTTCCCAGAACTGCGCCAGCACGGTGTGGTCCTGACTGCCATACTGGTAGGGGGCAATCTGTACGAAGTAGAACGGAAATTCCCGCTTCCACAAACTGCGCCAACCACCAATCAGGGCTTTCATCTTTTCCAGATACAACATGCCCTCAGTGTGATTGGATTCCCCCTGATACCAGATCGCACCACGAATCGGAAAACCGACCAGCGAGTGAATCATGCCGTTGTACAGCATGGAAGGATCCTGATTGCTGGAAAATGGTATCAGCTCGCCAGGATAGCCCGGGCTCGGGGCCACACCCGTGGCCGAGTCGACCTTGGTCTTTGCCTCGGTGAGCCACACTTCCACGGCGGCCAGGTATTCCGCCAGTCGGCTGCGATACTCCGGTGTCCCCGGCGTGCGCCCGATCACTGATCGATAAATGTCCTGCAGCGCCTGCACCTGCTGGAAACCCACCGGAGGCGTCCAGGGCTCAATTCTTGTTCCGCCCCAGGAAGAATTGACTAGACCAATGGGAACGTTAAGTTCTTTGTGCAGTTTGCGGGCCATGTAATAACCACAGGCGGTAAAGTTACCGGCAGTCTCCGGAGAACATACCTGCCACGACCCATTAAATGAGTCCAGCGGGACGGTCGATGGCACCAGCGGAACTTTGATGTGACGAATCAGAGGATACTTCGCCTCCGCAATCTCCTGCTGCGCATTGGCGCTGATCGCCACCGTCCACTCCATGTTTGACTGCCCCGAACACAGCCAGACTTCTCCCACAAGGACATCGCTCAGCTCAATCCGATTCTTTGCTTCAACCACAAATCGCACGGCCTCGGCCGACGCCTGCATGGATGGCAATTCGACCTGCCACCGACCAGTGTCATCCGCTTTGATCGTTGCTGTGGACTTGCCCACGGCGACCGTAACGGATTCTCCCGGCTCCGCCCAACCCCACACCTGCAGCGGCTGTTCACGCTGCAATACCATGTGATCGCCGAACACACTGGCCAGCCGCGCATCGGCCAGCACACTGCCTGTCGTCGTGACCACCAGCAGTACTGCGGTAATTCCCGAAACCCACAGGCAATCAATCGCCTGACCCCATCGCTTAGCCATCTTCACTTTTCCCGGCGCCAAACAAAAAAACGACGAAGAGCTTTCGTCAGACAAACGTCTGGCGTGTCTTCGTCGTTCCTGAGTCATTCGTCAAGCGTCAGGGGCCTGATCAGGCCCTGCTGATGCGGAATGGCCGGCAGATTTTCCGGGCGAACTCACTTCTTACCGGACTCTTCCGCTTTGGCTCCCGCAAAGGTTGCAGCCTCCAGTTCGTCCAGCCCGTCCTTCTCTTCATAGGGTCGCGTCTGAAAATACCAGTCCGACCAGCGTTTGAAACTTTTTGTGCGCCAGTCATTGGCGTTCTTAAGTCGCTGCTCCGCAGGATCGGATTGGCCAAGTCCACCGAGCGGATCGAGGGAGACTCCAAATCCATTTGGTCGCCGTGCGATAAAACGCAACGCCATTTCGGCTTCGATATTGACGTCGACATTCGGATCCTTCAGGCCTTCCAGCATCTGAGGAACCAATCCGAAGTTCCCGGTACGTCCCAGTGCCCAATAAACAGAACGTCGCACCTGGGCGTTGGGATGCCTGATCAGTTTTTTGAGCCGGTCAATTTCGCCCACAAGCTTCTTTGGGTCATCGATTGACTGCACGCTGAGCACCACATCGTCAGCAATGCTGCTGTCCGTTTCGTCCAACGTTGAAAAGTCAATGTTTTCCATGGAACTGAGCAGCAGATCCAGTTCGGACGGATCTTTCTGCTTCTTCTTGTCACCAAACGGATTTCCCTTGTCTGCCCGCAACTGACCTTTGCCGTACAGCGTTTTCAAAATCTGATCTGTCGAACGCATGTAGTACAACAGTGCCAGACTGGTTCCGACAACGGGACCGGCATGAGTCTGAAAGCTGCCGTCCTGGCCCTGCAGAGTCAGCAGTCCGTCTCCGTAGACCATGAACCAGTCCTGTCCGTTAATCTTTCCCAAATCACCCACAGCAGCGGCACGCTCGATGCAGTAATAGAAGTACAGGTTGTGTTCCACCCGGCTGACCGGCTGAAAGTTGGCAAGATTCCACGAGAAGGCGCGGTCCACACGGGCATCAAGTGCCCCGGCGGCCTGGGACGCGTTATAGTCCGGGAAAGCTGGTTTGACCTCGCCGACTTCCACTTCTTCCTCGACCTTTTCTAATGCCCCAAAAGCCAATTCCTTCTTCTCGGCATCTGGTTTGACCGCTTTTCGCGATCCGTGCAGCATCAGGCGACAGACTCCCAAACTACCAGCTCCAGCCATCGTCATGTTGTGGGTGGAACTTCCCTGGCCAGGTCCTTCAGTGGTTCCCGGACGATAGGCCCAGCCACCGTCCCCATTACCACTGCGCATCAGAAAATCAGCGGCACGATCGACCGTTTCCGGGGGAATCTGAGCCCCGGCACGCTGACAGGCCCACAGAGCCAGGACGGCGTACTGTGACATACTAATGTCGCCCGGATTTGTCGGGTTATCGCTCCATGACCCATTGGCCCGCTGAGTCGCGACGACGTAGTTGGCAATCGTCTGCAAATGAGTCCGATAGGCATCTTTGTCGATATCGGCCAACAGCATGGCATCCACGCCGGCCCCGTAGATGTGGTCATAACTGGAAATTGGCTGATAGGTAGCCCCGGCAGAACGTCCTGCGGCAGTGGCCAGTGCTTCGGCAATCACAGGGTCCGCTTTGGAAATGCCGCACTTATAGAAAGCGTAGGCCGCGATAATCTGCTCGCCCCCATGACGTCCCTGCGGCTGCTGTGTTCTGAGGTAGGCGAGGCCGCGGTCCACCGCCGCATCAAATCGTGGCACACTCGTGCTTTTCCGTTCTCCGTCGGCCGCGAAACCAAGGACGCTGGTAAGAAGCAATGCTGACGCGATTAGACCGATACGCATGGTTGTTCTCGTTATAACCTGGACTTCAATCCTGAAGATTAAAATCTGCCATCGCCGCCTACAATGCCCGCCACATCATCGCGGTTGCAGTGACTATCGACCCGTGATCAGACGAACCTTCAACATCCATAGGGCCCGATCACCGGAAGATACCGGTTCCGATCCGAAACCCCATTAACGTTTTCTGAAACGGCTCCTGAAACAGTATCCTGGATGCTACCCACGAAAAAAAGCCCTGTCAAACTGCGAATCGTCCCGGATTACCTCAGTTTGCGGTAAATCACCTGAAAAAACCCACGCGAGGGCGGTTTCCACGACCACAGCCGACATTCTCCAGACTTCTCGCGCACGCGGGAATCCAGCGGCGATAATTCAAGTCCATTCGTGGATCCAGTATTCTGTTGTTTTACACGGTGCCTGCGTGCGTGACTGCGTGCGGACCTGGATTTAGGGCGAGTCTGGATTTGTCCAGAATAACAGTCGCTTAACGCTGTTCTGCCGCGGACTCACCTTCGGCAGCCTGAAGCTGATCGTCCAGATTTTGCATGTGAGTCCGGTATTGGTGGTCCAGGTCGGTCCACGAAACTCCGGCAATGCGGCTGAAGGAAGGCTCTTCCAAAATACGTTCAGCGTCCGGCCGGTAGATCTCAGCAAGCAACTGAATCACATCGTCACGATACAGGCCGTCGTCGAAGTGCATCAGAAAATGGGCAAAGCCCGATGCCTGAGTGTACAGCGGGCTGATCTGCGGATGACTCTGAAATTCATCTTTCCCAAGGCCAAAGAACTGCTGGGCTGGCATGTAGAACAGAAAGGATGGATCCAGGAGCCGCTGGCGGGCCGTGTCAAAGCGGACGTAGGCGGGATCTCCGATCGTCACTTTTCCATCCTCACCCACGCTGAAGGATTCAAAATAACAGGCCAGCCCTTCAATCAGCCAGAAATTGGAACGTTCGCAAAGAACCCATTCCTCGGCACGTTTCTGACGTGTCTTCATGGCGAGTGCCCTGGAAGCAACGCGACGAGCGTCCATGGTATCGACATCAAAAATCTGGTGGGTGGCCTCATGGAACAGTGTGGCAAGATCCTCTCGGGAGGGATTCATGTAAAAGTAACAGGTCCTGTCCGGCTGCCAATACAATCCATTCGTTTCAATATTTGGCGGCACCTTTCCCGCAACCCGCTGCTGATACTCTTCACGTGTCGAGTAGTAGTGCACCTCCATCGGCTTTCGTCGACGCGATGACAACTGACGCCCGGCTGTTTCAAATCGTTCCTGCAATGACCCAGGTGTCTCGAAGAACGCAGCAAAGTTCTGCTGCAGCCACGTATGGAAAATCTCCAGCTTTGCTGACAGTTCCACTCCGGCTTCCAGACTGACATTCGTCTTCACAAGGAAATGCTCACTTGGGATTTCCCATGCATTCCGGAAGTCCCGTCGCAGCTCTTCTTCCTTTTCCCTGCTGACCCAGTCGCCTTTCCACGGACGCAGGTCCTGCTCATAACGCGACAGATTTGCCACAGGTATCCAGCCAAACCGCGGATCATACATCTGTGGCTTCTGACCACTGCGCATCTGCTTTTCAAAGGCAGACACCCATTCGCCGGTGTAGTCCGCATCGTCTCTGCGTGCTGGATCACGGAACTGCTCCTGCCCCAGCACCGACCTTGCAAATTTATGATCCGGGTCCAGGCAGATCACATCGCCAATCAACGAAAAAGCCAACGATGGAAAACCCGCGCGCAGTGCAGATCGAGCCAGCGTGTAGAGTTGCCCTGCTCGATCATGACGAGCACTGCGGACCTGACTTCTCCACGACAGTTCGTCACTCGATAACGTCTGCGAGATCTCCGCGGAAAGCATTCGCGGTGGCTCAGTACGTACGTTGGCCTGCGTTAACTTCTGCTGCAGTGAGGAAATCTCGCTGGCGGCCTGAGTCAGCCGACGCTGACGGCACCATTCCGCGACATTCTCCATATCAGCAGCAAAGGCTTTCAGAATGACTGTCCGACGATCCAGAATCTGCCGATGTCGTCGATCCCTGGTCGCGCCTTCGTCGGCACTCGCGAATGAACTGAGTACAAGCAGGGCCATCAGTGTTGTCTGGATCAGCCTGATCCCGTAGATCCGGGCATTCTGAGGCGAGCATACTAGTTTCATCGTGCGAATTTCCTGACGTACGGTTTTCGAAAAGCGACATCTGCGAAGGTCGTCGAAGAACCTCTTTCATTCCGTGACCCGCAAAAGCATAGCAGGCGACCGTTTTTCGTCCCATTTCAGTTTTCACGGAAAACTTCCGTATCTCCAGCGAAAAAGCTCGCAAAAAAACGCCAATTCCAGGAAAAACGACGCCCGTGACGCTAAGCAGCCTCCGCTGACTCACCGCAGCGAACACAATGCGGCCTGCCTGGACGTCTGGCGTCGTGACCTCTACCAGACACACCGGAGCCGCACAATCTTTTCCCGTGGCAATCCGAAACAGTGGCACGCCAGCAAAACCGCCTGTCTTCAGAGAAATTGACGTTATGGATCAAAACCCCGTCATCATCGTCGGCGCCGGACTCGCCGGACTCTGTTGCGCCAAAGAACTCGGCAAACGCGGCATACCCGTGATCCTGCTGGAATCTCATTCGGTACCCGGCGGTCGCGTGCGGACGGATCTCGTAGATGGCTTTCAACTGGATCACGGGTTTCAGGTGCTTCAGACAGCTTACCCCGAAGCCGCAGCCCAGCTGAATTACACGGCTTTGCAGTTACAACCCTTTGCCCCGGGAGCGTTAATTCGGACGCGTGGCGGATTTGTCGAAATGTCCGATCCATGGCGACGACCGGGAAAGCTGTTCACGACGCTGTTCAATGGTGTCGGGACCTTCTCCGATCGATTGCGACTGGCTCGGTTGCGATTGCGAGTCTCAAGGCTTTCAGACGAACAGATCCAGGCCGTCCCCGACCAGTCCACTCGCACCTTTTTACTGCAGACCTGCGGCTTTTCCGAAGATATTGTGAACCGATTTTTTCGCCCCTGGTTTTCTGGTGTGTTTCTGGAAAAAGACCTCGCCACGTCAAGCCACTACTTCCAGTTTCTGTTTCGGATCTTTGCGACAGGCAATGCGTCACTGCCGTCGGAGGGTATGGCGTCAATTCCCCGACAACTGGCGGCGTCGCTGCCCGCGGGAACTCTGCGCACCAACACACAGGTAAACTCGGTCACTCCGCGGGAAGTGCGACTGACGTCCGGGGAAACACTGTCCGCTCGGGCGGTCGTTCTGGCGGTTCAGGGGCCGGAAGCCAGTCGACTGTCGCAGGGTGCCATCCCCGCGCCTGGCGCATGCTCGACGACCTGCTTCTACTTTGCGGCTCCGAAAGCGCCATTTTCTCAGCCACTGCTGGTGCTCAACGGTGATGAATCCGGCCCCATCAACAACCTCAGCGTGGTCAGTAACGTGGCGCCCTCATACGCTCCAGCGGGGAAGGCACTGATCAGTGTCTCCGTGGTCGGAGATCATGCGGCAAATTTAAAACAGACAGAAGCCGCCATTCGTCTGCAGTTGAAGTCGTGGTACGGCGCGTCGACCGACGCCTGGAGCATGTTGCGGGCCTATCCGATTCATTTTGCCCTGCCAGCACAGCCACCGGGTTTTCAAGCGGCAGCAGGACCGTTACTTAAAACCGCCAATGGACTGTTCACCTGTGGCGATTCGACGACCACCGCATCGATCCACGGCGCCATGCTCAGCGGACGCCTTGTGGCCCGGGATGTGGCCATGGAAACCCGGTAATCAGCCCTGCCATGCTCAGCCCCTTCGGGCTGATCACCCTGCAGTGCCGGCTGTACCCGTTCGAGCGATCTTCCAGAGACGGAGGGGATCTCATTTTCCCTGTTGAGGGTTTGGTGACACGCTGTCTGGAGGGACCTGAAGCGGCGGGCAACAGCCAGGCACCCGGGTTTGAAAGCAACCCCTTCGAGTTGAAATACGTCAACCGGGCGTTTTCCGGTGGCGTCTCGTTGCTTGCCACCGCCTATTTTTTGCCAACCCTCCGAGGCTGAATCGCACACCTGACCGCCCCGCCAATCTTGTGGCAGGCTGGCTGCAACTGGCTGGCACCTCGGCTTTTGCGCCTCCTTGCGCGGAAATGCGGGGATGACAGCGCCGGATGGCCAGCGTGCGCAGCACAGCCAGTTCCGCTCCCGCCCGCCCCGAGAACGTTTTGTTGCCCTCCCGGCGGGATGTAAGTGGCCCTGCAATACTTACTTGCGATGTAGTCCCGTTGGCGGTTGAAAACCCCCATCACAGATCGGACAGCACGCATAATCGTCAAAATCGCACCATGTGTACCCCAAACTACCTATATTCAATAGTTGTTTATTGCGAAGAGTCGGGGGGTAGGGATTAAAACGTGTGGATGCACAAAGTGCACAAATGTGGCGGCGTGCGGGATTTTTTCTCCAGAGACTTCGGGCAGATTGCGTCATCATGAACAAAAAAACATTGTTTTTTTTCATGTTATTTACTGTTTCCGTGCTGTCAAATACCGTGTTGCCTTTTGGCAACTGTCTGCAAGCGGATGTGTTGTTTTTTGGATCCGTCGGAGTCTCCGGAAGCCACTTCGGAATTGATTTCGTTTCGATTGGCAACCCGGGGAATGCGGCTGACACGACAGGCGGTCCAAATCCTGCGGGTGCCGTGAACTACCAGTATGGAACGGCAAAGTACGAGGTCAGTGAAGGGATGATCAGCATTTATAACGGGCAATACGGCACTTCACAGGGTTTGGAAATCCAAACCAATGGTCGAGGCGCCAACAAGCCTGCGACCCTCGTCTCGTGGAACGAGGCCGCGCGATTTGTGAACTGGCTCAACACAAGTACCGGCGGGTATGCGGCGTATAAGTTTGTCACGAATGGCGTGAAAGACAACGTCTCGTTGTGGAATCCAGGCGACGTCGACGACTACGATTCTGCAAACCCGTTACGCAGTCGGCGGGCAAAGTTTGTGCTTCCGTCCGTTGACGAATGGTACAAAGCGGCCTACTTCGACCCGTCAACGAATTCGTACTATGATTATCCAACCGGCAGCAGTGTGCCGCCCACCAGCGTCACATCCGGCACGGCACCAGGAACGGCGGTTTTTGGGCTGGGATCGGGGACTGTTCCCGCAGATATCGATGACGCCGGTGGATTAAGTCCATACGGAATCATGGCGCTCGGTGGCAACGTGACCGAGTGGGGCGAGCCGCAGCAGTTAAGCCTGTTTAGTTCGGATCCGGATTTGCGTTTTCCGGAGAAAGCAGGAGCCATACAGCGGGGAGGCAGTTGGTTGGACTCTGCCTCTGTTCTGTCAGCGACCGTGTTTAGTGACACTGCAGCTGCAGTTGACGCGGGAAGTGCGGTGGGATTCCGCGTGGTGTACCTGATGGCAGCGGTTCCGGAGCCGGGGCTTGCGGCGATAGCCGGTGGGCTGGTGGGCGTCCTCGCCTTGGGACTGCGGACACTGCGTGGCCAAAGAAAGTTCCGTCCAGCGATGTGAACGACGTTTCCGAAGTGCGGCCGGAACTCTTGTGCGATCGGGGAAACGGGATTGATTTTCGACCTTGCTCCCTGTCGAAAGGACTGGACCTGCCGTGGAGCCGACAACGGTCCGGATCTGCATTTCCTGAGAATCCTGCTGCTGGAACACTGCCCATTCACGCCGGAACCTGCTGAGATGCACTCAGTGGAAATTACTGATTAAAAATTTCCCCGGCAGGAATTTGTTTTTGGGGTGTCCCCATGTCAGATCAGGAAGTGCTCAGGCGGGCGATTGTTCGTGTTCTTCAGGATTCGTCGATTCAGTGCGCCGACATTGTGGAAGGAACGGCTGATCAGACGGGACTGCAATTGTGGTATCGCGGGAACGCGGGGGCGGGGGCGAATGTCTCGCAAGGCGGCAATTCTGGTGACCAACTCAGCGCCGGCCGGTATCTAATTGCCTCGCTGACCAAACCCATCGTCTCATTGCTGGCGGTAGAACTGGCGGCCGAGGGGCATTTTTATCTCAACGAGCCTGTTCGTAGTTTTCTTCCGTCGTTTCGCCGTGGAGCATTGCGAACGGTGACGCTTCGTCATTTGCTGACGCATTCTTCCGGACTGCCGGATATGCTTCCGGAAAACGAAGTGCTGCGGGCGCGGCATGCCACGGTTGCGGAATTTGCCGAGGGCACGGCGAAACAGGATCCTGCCTTTCAGCCGGGTTGTGCGATCAGTTACTGCAGCATGGGATTTGCTGTGCTGGCCTGCATCCTGGAGAAGGTTGCGGAAGTCACGGTTTCCGAGCTGCTCAGGGAACGCCTGTTGGGGCCTCTGGGAATGCGCGATTCCTGGCTGGGACTTCCGGAGGATCAGGCCGAAGCGTTGCTGCCAACAACCATTCTTAATGAACTTCCGCCATCGCAGCCAGTCGATTGCGACTGGAACTGGAATAGTCGTTATTGGCGAACGCTGGGAGCACCGTGGGGCGGCATGATTTCCACGGCAGCAGACCTTGGAAAGCTGCTGCAGTGTCTGCTGAGGCGGGGAAACTGGGCCAATGGTCAGCCCGTGCTGCATCCTGCCACGTGTCGCATCAGTGTGCGAAACCAGACGCGGTTTAACTCTGGCCTTCCTGAGACTGACAGACTGCGGCGTCCGTGGGGGCTTGGCTGGAGACTGAACTGGCCGGATCATTCCGGATGTTTCAGTGATTTTCTGCCTCCGACGGCCTGGGGACACTGGGGAGCGACGGGGACATTGATGTGGGTCAACCCGAAGACCAGGCGCTGGTGTGTGATACTGACCAATCAGCCGTTTGAGCAGAGTCAGCAGGCGATTCAGCGGATCTCCAATGTGATTGCGGCTGAGGGATTGTGTGAATGACTTTGGGCAGAGCAGTCGGACGCCATCCTTCGATGGCGTCCCTGGGAATTCCGGATGTGAATGCCCCGGAACAGAAAACAGGGAACGGACGCGATGAACAGATCTCAAAAAGAAACTCTGGAAGCGGCGATCCTGAGGGCAATGATGGACTTCGAGTACCATCCGGTCACGGCATCGGCCCTTGCGGGAAAGATGCAGCTTGAGCAGGCTGTGGCGGAGGAATTTCGTGAAGCGATCGAGGGCCTGATTGCAGCCGGGCGGATTCGTCAGGACAAACACGGCCGCATGAAACTGCGGGGCGCATCGGGAACGGTCACGGGGATTCTGCGAAAGATCAGCAGCGGTGCCGCATTTGTAATTCCATCGGAACGACTGCCAGAATTGAAGGGGGCTGACGTTTATGTAACGGCTCGCGACCTTGGCGACGCGCAGACCGGTGATGAAGTCCTGGTTCGGATTCTTGCACGCAGAAGGTCAAACGGACAACGCTGCGGAATTATCGACAGGATTGTGAAGCGTGCCACAAGTGTGTTTGTGGGAACGTGGTCAGAAACGGGTGGCCAGGGGTACGTTCAGGTGGATGGCGGGCAGTTCACCGGTCCGATCCATGTGGGAGACCCCGGGGCCAAAGGTCCGAAAAAGAATGACAAAGTCGTCATCGAAATGCTGCGGTTTCCGACGGACCGCCGTCACGGTGAAGCGGTGCTGATAAAAGTCCTTGGACGGCGTGGAGACCAGGGCGTTGATACGCAGTCGGTGATTCACAGTCTGGGATTGCCGCAGGAGTTTCCGGAAGCGGCATTAAATGAGGCGCGGATTCAGGCCAGCCACTTCGATGAAATGTCGTTTGCTGATCGTGAGGATTTGACGGCAGAAACGATCGTGACCATTGACCCCGTAGACGCTCGGGACTTCGACGATGCGATTTCGCTGACGCGTTCGGCGGACGGCGTGTGGCACCTTGGTGTGCATATCGCCGACGTGGCCCACTTTGTGCCGGAAGGCGGTCTGCTGGATCAGGAAGCCAGACGCAGGGGGACCAGTGTGTACCTTCCGGGACAGGTGATCCCCATGCTCCCGGAACTGATCAGCAACGGACTGGCCAGTCTGCAGCAGGGACAGTTGCGGTACACAAAGTCCGTCTTCATTGATTTCGACGAAGCCGGCGCTGTCCTGGGAATGGATGCAGCGAACACGGCGATACGAGTCGCACGGCGATTTGCCTACGAAGAAGTGATGCCCCTGCTGCGGAATCCGGGGCCGCAGGATGACGTCACAGCACCGGTTCTCCAGCTGCTGCAGCGGATGTATGAGCTGGCCATGCTGCTGCGTCGTCGCCGCACAGAGTCGGGGGCCCTGCAGATGGGGCTGCCGGAAATTGAGATTGATTTCGGCCCCGACGGGAAGGTCACGGGGGCTCATCAGCGACATCACGACGAGAGCCATGAAATCATTGAAGAGTTCATGCTGGCAGCCAATATCGCTGTGGCGCGACTTCTGGACAGTTGTCGGGTACCATTTCTGCGGCGGGTGCACGGAGATCCGGACGAACTGAA
>CAIQIE010000209.1 GCA_903871805.1 uncultured Planctomycetaceae bacterium
AGGCAGAGCGGTCGGATTGACCAGCATCCACAGTGCTTCATCGATCAGCAGTTGCTCAGCAGCGGCGGCCGGGGATTCCTGAGCAACGGCGGCAACGGTCACCTGTTCCGGGGACTGAACCGGCACTTCAGGAGCCACCATGTCGGCAGCATCAGGAGCAACAGGTTCGGCCTTCGCCGGGCGAACTTTCGCGGCTGACGGCAGCAGTGACGTCAGCAGAGTTTCGTTGGCGAGAGCTGCCAGAGAATCGGCTTCGAGCGGGCTTTCTGAGGCGGTGACGGAGATTACGAACGGACGCGCGTCGCTCCATGCACCGGACGTGCCCATGGAATTGAAACCGCGGACCCAGAACCGATAGGTTCCGTTTCTCAGAGCCTTGTCATCGGGCAGGGTGTAATAGGCTTCCGTTCCGGTCGGGTTCAGCTGGAAGCTGGTGACCTGCAGCACGATGGTCTCATTCCGTTCGAGATCCCGGATCAGGATTTCGTAGCGGAAGGAGGCTTTGTCGTGAGTCCATGAGAAGACGGGCGTGCTGTCATTCAGCGTTCCGCCGGGTCCGGTGATGGTTGGGGTCAGCGGGTCTGGAACGTCGATTCTCAGATTGAAGTTGGAGCTCCATGCGCTGTATTCGCCCGAGTTATTGTAGCCTCGGACGCGAGCGATGTAGGTGGTTTCCTTCAGGCGTTGTGCTGTCGGCACCTTGAAGGACTTGGTGGTCAGGCCGTTCTGCAGAATCACGGAAGTCTGACGACCGGTTGCCGGATCGACTTCGCTAACCTGCAGCTGGTAGAACGGAGCATCCAGGTCTGTCGTCCAGACGAAGGTTGGGTTGGCATCATCGACGGAGCCCGCTGGATTGGCCACGGGGCCGACGATCTTTGGAATCAGCGGCGTGGGTTCATCGATGGTGAACGTGAACAGAGGACTGTATTCACCGGCTTCGCCCGCACTGTTGATACCACGAACCCACGAGCGATACTCACCCTGCGGCAGATTGACGAGGGAAGTAAACGAGTTGGTCGTCAGGTCTGACTTGCGGATGATCTGATACTGACCGGTGGTCATGTTGTTGACCCACAGATCATAACGCACAGCGCGATCAACGGCTGTCCATGTGAACGTTGGATTTACGGTGGGTACGATCTTGCTTTTGTTGGGTCCCAGCGGACCGGTCATCACCGGCGCGGCGGGTGGCAGCACGTCAACAGTGAAGCTCAGCGTAGGACTCCATGGGCTGACCCTGCCATTGGCATTTGCGGCTCGGACCCACGCGACGTAGCTACCCTGAGTAAACAGAGTTGGGTCGAAGTATGTCTGGGATCCGGGGATATCGGACTTTCGCAGGTACTGAACCTGACCCGTTGTGATATTGTTGACCCAGAGATCATAGGTTGCAGCGCCATCCACAGCAGTCCACGTGAATCGCGGATTGGGGTTGGTGGTCAGGGCGGTGGGGGACAGCAATGTGGGAGCAACCGGGATCGGTGCGACCAGATTGAACTGAACCGGGCGGCTCCATGGGCTGAGTTCACCGACGGTATTGGCAGCGCGTACCCAGACGTTGTAGATACCATCCTTCAGCGGACTGAAGTGTGTGTATTTGGTGCCGCTGTAGTTGGTGCGATAAATCACGCGTTCGCCGGTGGTTGCATTCTGCACCCACAGCCAGTAGGTCGAGGCATTCTGCGAAGTTGTCCATTCAAATTCCGGGGACGAGTTTGCAATATCGCCCAGTGGTTTGATCAGCGTTGGTGTTCCGGGAGACGGAACATCTACCGTGAAGAGGACGTAGTTGCTCCATGCGGACAGTTGTCCGTTGATGTTGCCCACGGAACGAACACGGGCGCGGTAATCAAGTTGTTCGAACTGACGCGTCGCGGTGTAGCTGTTGGTGGTTACGGACGTGGTCAGGTAGTTGGCCCACGCCTTTGTGGTGGGATTGTACCGGTCGACTTCCAGAGTGTAGCTGGCGGTATTGCCGGAGGTTGTCCAGTTAAAGACGGGCACTGGATCGGCGAGGATGCCTGTTGGAGACAGCATCACCGGGACGGATGGCAGCGGGATCACGGTACCGGTGAGCGTATACTGACCGATAGCGCCGTACTGTCCGGTGGAAGAGACGACAACGTAGTACGTGCCCTGAGTCACCTTCGCCGACAGGGAGGCGAACAGACTGTTTGAGGGATCATCACGAACGATGAGGTTGCCATTGCTGTCTCGCAGTTCCAGCACGAGGTCGGCATTGGTACCGAAAGTCAGAGCGTTATTGTTGAAGATCGTCTTCAGGTTCAAGCCTGTGACGGAGAACGAGATATCTCCGGAGTCTGTTTCGAACTTGTAAACGTCCACATCATCATTCTGGCTGACGACGCCCTTCTGCAGGATGTCTGGAGCGGTCACGATCAATTGCGTGGCTGTGGCAACGGTATTCCCGGCATCGTCAGCGCGGAATGCGACGGTTTTGTTGGTGGTGGCCGTCAGCACCTGGAAGTCGTCCTGAATGCTGTTGGGGCCGTTGGAATCGGGAGCCACCACCCATGTTTCGCGTTCCGATCCATAGGGAGCCCCCATGATTGGTCCGAGGTCTGGTCGACCGCCGTCGTACTGTGCTGTCTGGTTGCCGTTGGCATCATAGACGCTGTGATGCAGCAGGTTCATGGTATGGCCAACTTCATGAGACGCCGCGAGGGCGATGCCCTTCACGTGGTCCGAGCCACCCCTGCCAACGTTGTCAGAAAACACGTAGCACGTGTTGACCGCGCTGTTATTGAACGAACCGAGATACGCGATGCCTCCGGGGCTTCCGATCCATGAACCATTGCCGCCGATGGAGACCAGCATGGTTTCGAAATCGTTATAGGTCCCTGGGTCAATCGTGGTCACGTTGATGCGGAATGGGCTGAAGTCTTCGGCAACGCGATACCACGTTTCCGTGATCATATCCAGCTCGGTATCGCTGAAGGTCGTCAGGTCATTGTCGATGTCAAACACCGGCGTCAGAACCGGACCGGTCTGGTTATCGGTACGGGAGTTAGGCCAGCCCTGGGATTCTGAGTGACCATCGAAATCGAGGTAGATAGTCACCGGAGCCCCGGGGAGACTGTTGAGTTTGGGGATGGCTGTCAGGGGATTCGTCATGAGTGCACGAATCTCGAGCAATTCCGCTCCCATCCGCGGGGCAGCAGCAGCCCGGCGGCGGCGATCTGAGCCCGGAAGAACACTTCGAAATACTTGGCGAAGACCAGTGTAAGATGCCATCTTTCGATCCCGACAGACGCAGCCAATAGAGATTCAGCAACAGGCGAACCGTACCGTGGGCGCATTGAACGCCGCACTGCACTTTCGATATCGGACGTAGAAGCCGTCAGAAAACCAACAGTTCCTTTCAGATGGTATCGAAATTTGATTGAAATTCCCCACCATCACGATCTTTCCGGTCGTAACGGCAAAGCTTCAGGCCTGCTGGTTACGGCGATCGCGGCGAGATTAGCGAAAGCGGAACCCCTGGCGGGATCACCCGCACTCTTTTGCCTCTGCAGCCGTCGCGAGTCGTCAAGCTAAGATGATATTCCTCCTGAGTAAACTGGCTGTTCCCGCTGGGCGTTTTGCTTTATTTATGGACCTTTTTGTCGCGTATCCTTGAGTAACTGACGGTTTCTTGAAAATCGCCAGCATTTTCAAGACTTTCCTGAAATAACCCGTGCCCCGTTGTCATCTTCAGTGTTGAGACAGAAGGAGTCGCTGGTTGGAGCAGAATGCGGAAAATTCCTCTGCTGATATCCCGTCAGCGTCCCCGTTTAATACCTCACAACGCAGCGAGGTAGAGTCAGCCTGCGTACATTTGGAAAACGATCTGACTGCGTTTTTGCTGGGAATTCTGCACAACAGACATTTGGCAGAAGACGCCCGGCAGAGGACGGTGATCAAGGCGATTGAAGCGGCCAGTTCTGCCCGAATTCCGACAATTCGGGGTTGGTTGTTTCGGATCGCCCTGAATGAAGCTCGAGCGATTTTGCGAGAGGGACGAAGAGTTGCTCGGCAGTTGAAGTTTCTTGCGGCCACAGATGATTTGCAGAGTAGTGGGCCCAAAAATCAGGAATCTTTTGATCGTCCTCCATTGATTTGTGAAGAAGTGTTGGTTGTGCTTCGGGAGTCCCTGGGTCAATTGCCGGACGAGCAGCGAGAAGTGATTCGTCGGCGGGTGTACTTGGAAATGACATTTGCGGAGATTGCTGCGGAGATGAATGTTCCTCTGGGAACAGTTCTGACATGGATGCGGCGGGGAGTGATGAAACTTCGGGAAGATCGTCGGCTGCGGGAAATGATGCTGGAGTAGTGGGGACCAGATTTTCTGATGCTGGGATTCGCTGGTGTTGGGAACTGGTGTTGGGAACTGGTGTCGGGAACTGGTGTCGGGAACTGGTCAGGGCGTTCGCGGCCTGCAGCCGGGATTTCCTTATTTAAGATGGACAACATGATGGCCTATATCAATGACGAGCAGCGCGCGTGGGAGGCCACCCGGTATCTGCTGGAAGAGATGTCGCCCGACGAGCGGGTTCAGTTTGAATCGCAACTTGAGTGGGACGGGGCGTTGTGTGACGAGCTGATCCTTGGGGTACGTCTGTTGGCGGCGACACGGGCTTCGTTTGCTGTCCCGGCTGTTCCGCCGGTGCCTGTCAAATCGAGCATCTCGGTCCCGGGGCGAACCGCCGTGTTCAGTGCTCTTGTGGCATTGTGTCTGATGTTGATGGCGGTGGTTTCGGAAGTCCGGCGTGGCTATTCGCCATCGGTTCTGCTTCAGGATGCCGTGGCGTTGTCGGATCTGCTGGACGGGTCGGAAATGATTCCTGTGGACCGGGAAGCGGACGTCGAGGGTTTGATTGACGACCATGTCGCGATGCCGGAAAACCCCGACTGGTTGATTACCGCTCTTGATCTTGATGAACAGGACTCGGACGTGGACGCTGCGCCGGAAGAGGACGAGGGCTTATTCTGACAAACTGGTGTGAGGCGGCAGACTGTTTTCCAAAGACAAACAAATTTGTGAAGAGCCATTCCTCTATGACGCGACGAGACTCCCGATTACTGCAGGGCCTCTGTGGATTGCTGATCATCGTGCCGAACACGTTGGTGCCGAACACGTTGGTGTCGGTCGTTGCGAATTCCGCATATCAGAATCCTCCTGAGGCGCCTGGTTCCGGCGAGGCTGTGAAGGAGAAGGGAAAAGCGGGTGTTCCAAAGAATTCGGCGAAGCAGGACATCGGTGATCAGGACCGATCGGCGGCGTTGTCTTTTGTTGCAGA
The DNA here is from genome assembly GCA_903871805.1 of uncultured Planctomycetaceae bacterium. Lineage (GTDB taxonomy): Bacteria > Planctomycetota > Planctomycetia > Planctomycetales > Planctomycetaceae > SXXK01. The sequence goes on from CAIQIE010000209.1 coordinate 5,304, forward strand.
GCATCATCCGGAGTTATCACACCTGCTGATGCAGCTTCAGAAGTCCCGCCCGCTGGAATTTGAGCGTGCCCTTCGCGAGTTGGTACTGCAGACTCAGGCGATTGCGCGATTGCAGGACAAGAATCCGGCCCGCTATCAGACGCAGCTGGCAGCATGGAAGCTGGATTCGCAGATTCGTGTACTGATGGCTCGTTGGGCTCGTACGGAAGACGCCGCTTTGCAATCACAGATCCGCACATTGATTGCTCAGCGACAGCAGATGAAAGTCAGTCAGCTTCAGGCGGATCGACAGAAGCTGGAAGAGCAGTTGAAGCGAATCGAGGACCAGTTGTCTGGATACGCTGGTCCTGAAGAGCAGCGGGTGGATACGGAATGGGAGCAGCTGTCACGTCGCGCGAAGGCCGCCAGCCGGTCGGTCAATCCGGGCAATCGTGAGGCTGTCATCAAGGGCAATAAGCCAGCAAAGTCCGTTAATGAAAAAGATGTTCCGGCCGACGGCAAACAGTAACACGGCAAACAGTCATACAGGAATTTCGTCAGGGGCTTTGTAAAGTTTCGTCTCTTTACCGACAGCGTTTTCGGAAGTCCGTTCATCAGAATCAGATCCTTGTAACCGCAGGGATCTTTGTCGATTTTATTGGGAATAAGGCGACAACCATGATCAGCAGGATTCTGCGTGTCAGTCTGGCCGGGTTCACCGGTCTTGTGATGATGGCCGCGGCGCAGGCGCAACAGTCTCCGGTGGTGGCCGCTTCGGCAGCCTCGCGGTTTGCTGGTGCGGACGCCGCCGAGGTGCCGGATTTTCAGAAGCACATCGTCCCGCTGCTTGGAAAACTGGGCTGCAATGGGCGGGCCTGTCATGGTTCGTTTCAGGGGCGCGGCGGGTTTCGGCTATCGTTGTTTGGCTATGACTTTGCAAACGACCATGGCGAACTGTATGGCCGTGTGGATACGGAAACGGCGGGTGACAGTCTGATTCTGCAGAAGGCGTTGATGCAGATTCCGCATGAAGGCGGACAGCGACTAAAACCGGGGTCATGGGAACATCACCTGGTGCTGCGGTGGGTTCAGGCGGGGGCTCCGGCCCGTGTGGAGAATCCGGCAACGCTGACGCGGCTGGAGGTCACTCCTTCTGAAATTTTGTTTACGGCTGAGGGACAGCAGCAGCCACTGCAGGCGATTGCGGTTTGGTCGGATGGAAGTCGTGAAGATGTCACAACGCTGTGTCGTTTTCAGACGAATGACGATCAGATCGCGGACATCAGCAAGGAAGGTCTCGTCTCTGCGGGATCACCGGGCGACACGCATGTGGTGGCATTTTATGACAGCGCTGTGGTGCCGATTCCGGTGATTCGACCGGTCACACCTCAATATGGTGAAAACTATCCTCAGGTTGCGGCTACCACAAAAATCGACGAGCTGGTTGTTCAAAAGCTTCGAAAGATCGGCGTTGTTCAGTCTGATCTGTGCAATGACGCGGAGTTTCTGCGACGAGTCAGTCTGGATGTCACTGGTACACTGCCAACGACAGCAGAAGTCCGCGAGTTTCTGGCAGACACTACGGCCGACAAACGCCGTCGCAAGATCGATGAGCTTCTGGAGCGTCCTGGTTATGTAGCCTGGTGGACAACCAAACTGTGCGACTTCACGGGCAACAGCGACGACAAGCTGAACAACGTGACCCCGGTACAGGCAGAGGCCTCCAAACAGTGGTATGCGTGGATTGAAAAGCGGGTGCGGGAAAACGTTTCGTACGACAAGATTGTGGAAGGGATTGTGCTGGCAATCAGCCGCAATGAAGGGGAATCGTACGAGGACTACTGCGCTAACGTTTCAAAGCTGTACCACAAGGATGGCCCGGGGGCCGCCGGGTATGCGGATCGCCAGGGTTTGGCCCATTTCTGGGCGCGTCAGAATTTCCAGACGTCGGAAGATCGCGTGATCGGGTTTGCGTACACCTTCCTTGGAACTCGCATTCAGTGTGCACAGTGCCACAAGCATCCGTTTGACCAATGGACGCAGGACGACTTCCAGCAGTTTGAGGGGTTTTTCCGGGGCACCGTGGGCAGGCAGAATTCCCGACCGGACGCCAAAGCAGACTATGAAAAAATGGTGGCTGGCTTTGAGGGGACAGCGGGGCTGAAGGGCAACGATCTGCGGCGCATTCTGGCCGAGCAGGTACAGAAGGGGGCCACGATCCCGCTGGCGGAAGTTTACACAGTGAAGGCTCAGCCGCCACGACGCAACAACAGGACACCCCGCCGCAATAACTCGCCGATCCCGGCCACCGCCAAACTTCTTGCCGGTCCGGTGATTGATCTTTCGCAGCACGAGGACATTCGTCAGCCGCTGATGGACTGGCTGCGGTCTCCCGAGAATCCGCTGTTTGCAAAGGCCTTTGTCAATCGCGTGTGGGCTTCCTACTTCAACGTGGGCATTGTTCAGCCGGCAGACGACCTGAATCTGGCGAACCCTCCCGTCAATGCGCCGCTGCTGGATTATTTGGCGCGCGGCTTTATTGAAAACGGCTTTGATATGAAATGGCTGCACAGGGAGATTCTGAACAGTCGCACATATCAGCTGAGCTGGATCCCGAATTCCACGAATCGTCTGGATGAGCGGAATTTCAGCCGTGCTGTGCCTCGCCGACTGCCGGCCGAAGTGGCCTGGGACATCATGGTCCAGGCCACGCTGAACACGTCAAAGAACACGGAGTTTGTTTCCAGTGTGGACAAACGCGCACTGTCGATTCCTGGTGCTGGTCTGCGACAGCGTAATCGCAATCCGGCCGACTATGCACTGACTGTCTTTGGGCGATCCATCCGGGAAAGTAACTGCGATTGTGACCGTACAGAAGAGCCTAGTTTGCTGCAGACGATTTTTGTTCGCAACGATGCGCAGGTGCTGTCATTGCTGGATTCAGGTGACGGCTGGCTTCGGGAAGTCGCTGAAAAGCATCAGCTGAATTTTCAGCCACGGTCCACGCCCGACGGCGGGAACGCTCAGCAGAAGGCCCAGGCAAAGGCTCGTTTTGAAACGCAGCTTCAGCGTCTTCGGGAACGACTGGACACCGCACAGAAGAATGGTGCGGAAAGACAGGTCGTGGCCCTGAAAGCCCAACTGAAGAAGCTGCGAGAACAGGCCAGAACGCAGGGAGTGGAAATTTCACAGGACGTCGAACCGGAGCCAGTTGCTGCAACCATCACGGTTCCTGCAAATCTGAACACCGAGGAAATCATCGCCGATGCTTATCTGAGAAGTCTGTCTCGTCTGCCAACGACTGATGAAATGCAGACTTCAAAAACCTTTATTGCGGAATCGAAGGATCCGGTGGAAGGCATTCGTGCGGTCCTCTGGGCTTTGATGAACACTCGGGAATTTATGGTCAACCACTGATGAACCGGGGGCAGCTTCCGGGTGAACTCTCGCCCGGTTCTGTTGCACTCAACGATGACTGAACTGCTGTGGGGCATCCTGCGGGAGGCATCGCAGCACCTGCTCAAAGCGATTTGAGCGAAAGACATAGTATTTTCGGATAGATACTCACTGCACACTTCTGTTTTTCCCAGGAGCCATCCCATGGCATTTTTTCAAAACTGTGACGGAGTCGGGCGACGCGAAGTTCTGAAGGCTGGCGCCTTTGGTGCGACCGGACTGACGATGGCCAGCTATTCTCAGTTGGCAGCTGCCAGTGTCGTCAACCCAAATGCGAAGGGCAAAGCGGCGATCTTTGTGAACCTCAATGGTGGCCCATCGCACATGGACACCTTTGACCTGAAGCCGGACGCACCTGCGGAATATCGAGGGGAATTCAATCCGATTCAGACGTGTCTTCCGGGCGTGATGATTTCTGAGCACCTGCCGAAGATCGCCGGCTGCATGGACAAGTTCACTCTGCTGCGCGGGGTCTCGCACTCCGTAGCGGCTCATGAGCTGGGCACAAAGTATGTGAACACCGGCAACCGGCCGTTGCCATCCCTGGAATTTCCGGGCTACGGTGCGGTGATTACCAAAGAGCGACCGGGTATTCCTGAACTTCCCCCGTATGTGGCCATTCCCAACAGTGCGCAGCGACCTGGATATCTGGGCGTGAAATACGCCCCGATGAATACCACGTCAACTCCGCAGATTGGTCAGCCGTATCGGGTGCGAGGCATAACGATGTCCGGTGGTTTGACGATCGATGATATTGAGCGTCGACGAGGTCTGTTGAGCCAGCTGGATCGGACGTTCAGTGACGTAGAGAAGGACAGTCAGTTGCTGGACGGGATGGATGAGTTTGGCCAACAGGCCCACACGGTCATTACATCCACGAAAGCCCGCGAGGCTTTTGATATTGGCAAAGAGTCTCCGGAATTCTCGAAGCTGTTTGGTGGTTCGCAGTTGGGAGCCAGTTGCCTGCTGGCTCTGCGGCTGGTGGAATCTGGCGTCCGTTTTGTGACGGTCACCAACGGCGGCTGGGACACTCATCGCGACAACTGGACGACGCTGAAGACGCGTCAGCTTCCGGCTCTGGACGAAGCCCTGTCGGGGCTGTTCACCGGACTGGCCGCACGCGGGCTGCTGGAAAGCACCGTGGTCTATGTGACGGGGGAATTTGGACGCACGCCGAAGATCAATCAGGAGCGAGTTGGGCGGGACCACTATCCGCGAAACATGTTTATGATTCTGGGTGGTGGTGGAATCAAGGGCGGTCAGGTTCTGGGGGAAAGCGACGAAACCGCCAGCATGCCGAAGCATGATGGGTTCTCGCCGGATGATGTGGCGGCCAGCTTCTATCACACGATGGGAATTAATCACACCTTTGAATACCACACTTCGACCGGACGTCCGGTGATGATTGTCCGTGACGGCAAACTGATTCCGCAGCTGTTTGTCTGACCGTCGCTGGAATGTTGCCGCAGCAGACCGATTGAGACAAACCTGTCCTCGCTTCCGCGCCGACAGGTTTTTTTTCGTCCCTTTTGTGAGTGACGGGCCGAAAAGATTCCGCGAGAGCATGTGGACGGACGGACGGTCGATAATATTGGCGGCTTACAGAATTTCGTGAACGAGTGCATTGATCTCTGCCGGCGTCAGTTTGCTTCGGAGTTCTTCTCGCAGGGTTTCTGATGCAAACAGACGGACTTTTTTGACGCAGTCGTCGAACTGTGTTTTCGCCATGGAATCCACGATCGGAGACACCTCACGCAGTGGCCGGTAGCGATGTTCAGAGCGGGAATAGATTTCCACTCGGAATTCTACTTCACGATGTTGCGGCGGAGCATCGATCAGGATTTCCAGTCGGCCGACGGTTCGATTGAGTTGCCTGCCGATTCGCAGACACAGATGTTCAGAGCATTGCACCAGTTCGGAGCAGGATTTCTGTCGCAGAGCGCGGTACAGGGGTTCTTCCTGAAAGATACTGTACTCGGCCAGCCGCTTGAACAGAGCGCGGCGATTGCCGAACAATCCTTCGGTGAGGACCGCCACATCAGAGCCTTCGGCGGTTGATCGCAGCGTCTGGATTAACTCTGGTTCTGACATGCGAAACAGAGCGTTCAGATTCAGCTTCGGCAGCAGTTCGAAAAACGCTCTGGCAAACATGGTTGTTGCGCTGCGAACCGCGTGTTGCCAATAGACTTCGGTGAACATCACGTAACGGGCGAAGACCATCATTTCGGCGGCTGTTTTTCCCTTGGACGTGATGGCCAGTCCATCACCGGCTTCATTGACAATCAGCGAATTCATCAGGCGATTGCGATCAAAGTGGCGTCCATAGGGCACACCGCAGTGCTGACTATCGCGGACAAGATAGTCCATCTTGTCGATATCGATGGGGCCCGAAAGAATGGATCGGCGAAGTCGACTGGAGGGACTGTTGCTTTTGGCCACGAGGACATCCAGCACATCTTCCGGGGCGATGTTCCAGACGGACGTGAGGATGTTTCCCAGTTCGGTTCCTGGCCCGACAAATTCCCTTGCAAAGACTTCGTGAGGTGGCATCTGCGGCAGGGCCATGTCTTCGATTGGGTGGCAGAAAGGCCAGTGACCGATGTCATGCAGCAGAGCCGCCACGATCAGGACTTCGGCGTCATAGACCGAGACGGTCTGCACGAATCGCGGATCGCGTCCCAGCTGCCACAGGTATCGCAGCGCGTTGTCGTAAACGCCGAGAGCATGTTCGAATCGTGTATGGGTGGCCCCGGGATAGACGCGGGACGCCAGAGCCAGTTGCGTAATCTGTCGCAGCCGCTGAAATTCGGGAGAATCGACGATGGCCCGCACCCGGGGCGTAAAGGGAACGTCCTGTTCAACGGGAATCCGCAACACACCGATCGATTGACCGGTCTGGGCGAGTTCAGGGATCTCAGAGTAGGGGTGCTGCATCAGGGGATTCTGAGCACTCGCGGAGGGATTCTCAACTGGTCCGCAGGAAAAATGCGGTCAGGAAATCAGCATACGGCAGCCCCTGCCTGAAAAAGGCGTGCGACCCAATGTAATTTCGGTCGCACGCACGCCGGAGATTCTGGCTATCCGCTGGGTTTGCAGCGGAACCATCATCTTGATACGGCAATCGCCACAATCACCAGGGCCAGCACAAATAGCCCGATAAAGATACCGACGATCCATTTTCCGGGAGTGTCGAGTGTCTTGTGATCTGCGTAACCCTCTGGCGCGGCGATGAGGCGAACGGCAATCACCAGATTCAGGATTGGTACAATCAGCCCGAGAACCCAAAAGCCATTCATTCCCAGATTCTTCAGACGCAGCACAATGACAGTGACCGAAGCGGTGAGGTTCAGCAAAGCGACGACGACCACCGCAATCAGAGCGGGCGTTTGATCTGGGGTTACCAGACTTAAAACCACTGACGTCGCAACATTGCTGACGATACCGATAAGAATCGACAGCCCGAAATAGGCCAGTCGACCAATTCCGCCATAAACCCGTTGTGCTGCAATTTCAGAGGCCGGATCATCAAATGCCGGTGGCGCTGAAAACGGATTGTATTCGCTCATCGAGTCCTCACAGGTTTTGATCTAATTCTCAAGAACTGTTTTGGGGGAGCTTCGCGGGGCGTAACCAGTCCAAGCGGCCCCTCGGGCGGAATTTGATTTTACCTTGCCAGATTCGCTCCTGCTATCCTGAACACAGAAAAAATTGCTTCCACCGGGCGTGTTTCCCCCCGTATTTTACCCCACAAGGGCGGAACACCGGGGCGGCCCCCTGACGGACAGAAGAGGGAAATCCGACGCAGAGACGTGCCAACTAACGGTGAGCGGAGAGCTGTGGGCGGACGGCACGATCCCCTGGCCAGGCCTGCCCGATTGTCACCTCCAACGCGGGCAGTGGGCGGCAAAAAAGAATCCTGGGGAACTCGCTTGAGAGATGTGCGATGATTGGTCACTATGGCGTGTGAATCACACATCTGGTCTGGAGCAGACCGTTCAAATTTCCGTAAAGGCCCGATGCGATCATTGGGTGCAGGCTGGCAGGAACAGGGCGAGACATGAGTCAGAAGGTTTGTCGTTGGGGAATTCTCAGTACCGCTGGAATTGCGAAGAAAAACTGGCATTCCATCATCAATTCCGGAAATGCTCAGATTGTCGCGGTGGCCAGCAGGTCTGTGGACAAGGCTCAACAGTTTATCACGGAATGTCAGGCCTCAGTTCCGACGGGTTCGCCGGTGGACGCTTTGGGCAGCTACGAGGAACTGCTGAGTCGGCCGGACATTGATGCTGTCTACATCCCGCTGCCGACCGGGCTGCGTACAGACTGGGTGGTCAAAGCGGCGCAGGCTGGCAAGCACGTCATGGTTGAAAAGCCTTGTGGGGTGACCAGCGCGGATGTCAACCGCATGATCGACGCCTGCAACACGGCGGGTGTGCAGTTCATGGACGGTGTGATGTTTATGCACAGTGCTCGCATGAATGCCATGCGTCAGGTACTGGACGATGGAACCAGTGTGGGCACAATTCGCAGGATTGCCAGTCAGTTCAGTTTTTGTGCGGATGATGCGTGGGTGCAGAGCAACATTCGGGCCAGCAGTTCTCTGGAACCGGCGGGTTGCCTTGGCGACCTTGGCTGGTACACCATCCGGATCATTCTGTGGGCCATGAAATATGAAATGCCTGTCGAAGTACGCGGTCGAATTCTTAACGGGGTGAAGCGTGCGGACAGCAGCGACGTGGTTCCCATGGAATTTCAGGGGGAGATGCACTTCGCGGACGGCGTTTCTGCAACGTTCTTCAATTCCTTCAGGACCAACCATCAGCAGTGGGCACATGTCAGCGGCACCAAGGGCTATCTGGCATTGAATGACTTCGTCCTGCCATATTTTGGCAACGAGGTCTCGTTTGACGTCGCAAACCACAACTTTGTCGCCGACGGCTGCTACTTTACGATGGAAAAATCGCTTCGGACACACCAGCTGAAGGAATACAGCAACAACCACAAAAACGCTCAGGAAACAGAGCTTTTCCGCACATTTTCCGGGTTGGTGCTCAGCGGCCGCCGTGATTCCTTCTGGGCCGATGTCGCCCTGAAAACCCAGCAGGTGCTCGACGCGGCACTCAAATCCGCCCACAATGGCGGGGCGGCCGTCAACCCGCTGGCCTGATCATAAAATTCTCTGCCTGTGCGAAAACCTTCTGTTCCCTCGGAACTCAGTGGAACGGGACGGCAGATTTCCGGTAGACTGTGAACGTCGGGCGATCGTGAAGGCAACGTCACGGTGGCTCTGATGGACTTTTGTGAGTGCTGATTACGTCTGGTGATCAATGGATTTCCGCAACAGCGGTGTGTCGCAACATCCCGACGGACGGCTGTTCTGTCCTGTAATCCTGCCGAGCATGGTGAACCTATGGAAGCTCTTTTTGATCTGTTCAGCAGCCTGGTCAATGTGCTGTCTGCTCTGCTGAATCTGGTGCTCAGCCTTGTCCGAGTGCTGATTCCATGGATTCCGCTGCTTGGTTGGGTCGGATTCTGGGGTCTGGCAGTGAATTGGACAAAAGCGTTCCCCGTACTGCGTCGCGGGGGGCTGTTTGGTGTTTTGCTGCTGATGCTGGTCTCTGTGCTTGTCTGGGGTTCCGTGGCACCACCGGAAGGCGGAAAGCATTACTTCCTGGGTCTTGCGGTCAGCAATTTCACCGGCAAATTTATCTATGTGACCATGTTGACGTGCATCGCATTACTGTGCGGCTCAGCGCAACTGTCAGGTGCGTTTGGACGTCTGGCCGAATTTCCTGAAGAGCCGGCGGAAGACGATCACGGCCACGGCGACCACGGACATCATGGCCATGATCACGGCGATCACGGGCATGCAGACCACGGGCATGGCGATCACGGGCATGGTCATGACAGCCATGCCGTGCATGGCGGCCACCATACGGCTCACGCCCACTGAGACCTCAGAGGCAGCCCGCTTCTGTGACGCTGGTCTTCTTCCGGCGCAGACGCGCCCTTTAGCTTCTGATCCGCCAGGATGCGTTCTGTTCAGGGGCTTCAATCGGTGATCACTTGCGTTCGTTAACCGACTGATCAATAAGACACCTTCCCCCCCCGACCAACAAGCCCCACCCACGCTGTTCCCAACGGAGGACTTATGCGTCTGCTGACCACTGCCGTTTTGCTTTGCAGCATTTCTACCGCCAGCGCTGGCGACTGGCCATCGTGGCGCGGTCCGCATGGGAACGGACAGGCAGATGGAAAAGGGTACGCCACCTCCTGGAATGCCGAGAAGAATATTCTCTGGAAGCATCCCTTAACGGTCCGCGGTGCTTCGACGCCAGCCGTGTCTGGCGACCAGATCTTCCTCACGGGAACGCAGGACGGACAGAATGTTGTCGTGTGCGTTGGGCGTGATGGAAAACCGCAGTGGCAGAAGACGCTGGGCAAAGCTGTGGATGGAAAGCCGGGCAAAGATGGCACCGGCGCCAATCCCTCGATCGTGACCGACGGAAAACACGTTTTTGCCTACTTCAAAAGTGGCGATTTCGGTGGTTTCACTGTCGATGGGCAGCAGTTGTGGCACCACAATCTGCAGGACATGTACGGTGAGGACACGCTATGGTGGGACCTTGGAACATCTCCCGTGCTGAGTGAGGAAGCTGTTGTTATCGCCTGCATGCATTCCGGACCGTCATATCTGGCGGCCTTTAAGAAAGGCACTGGCGAGCTGCTCTGGAAACACGATCGCGAATTGGGGGCACCGGAAGAAGCGGCCCAGAGCTACGCCACCCCTGTCGTAGTCACTGAAGACGGCAGGGAGACCATTGTAGTTCTGGGTGCTGACCACGTCACAGCGCACGACGCCGCGACGGGCACAGAAACGTGGCGACTTGGCGGTCTGAATCCGACGGCTCACAAATACTTTCGCTCGATTGCCTCGGCGGCGGTCTCCGACGGCATTGTTGTCGCGCCTTATGCCCGCGGAGATTCACTGACCGCAGTTCGCATGGGCGGCAAGGGTGACGTGACAAAAACACATGTGCTCTGGTCCAACGCAGGCACCTCAGCCGATGTGCCCACGCCAGCCATTGCTGATGGCCGCATTTATATCTGCCGGGATAACGGGGAAAATCGCGGAATTGTGGACTGCCTCGATCTGCTGACGGGGAAGACGATCTGGAGCGGACAACTGCCCAAAAACCGCCACACCTTCCGGGCCTCTCCCGTCGTGGCGGATGGACACGTGTATCTGACTCGCCAGGACGGTACGGTCTTTGTTGTCGAAGCAGGCGGCGAGAGCTTCAAGTTAATCGCAGAGAACGCGACTGCCGACGAACACACGGTGGCCACACCGGTGTTTGTTGACGGCACGATTCTACTGCGAACTGAATCGCACCTGTATCTGATCGGCTCAAAACCCTGATTGGTACGCTCGATCGGGGACTCGCACAGCAGGCATGTCACCATACCTGTCTGTCGCGAGAGCGGTGCTGCGGTCAGCGGCTGGAAATCACTTCGATCTGGCAGCCAATTGGAACGGAAGGCCAGATCTTCCCAATGGGTTCAATGCGAACCACGGTGCGTGACTCGCGATCTTCGGAGGACGCCTCTGCCATCAAAGGCACCTCGACCACCTGGCCTTTGAAGGCCTGATTTCCGGGGAAAATCAGTTCCACTTCCTTACCGACGGACATTTCATGAACGCGTGCTGTCGGGAGGTGCACCAGCACACTGCGACGATCCGTATGCAGAATTCGCAGCACAACCTCACTGGTTTGCATTTGATCACCACAGCGTCCGCGAACCTGCCCGACGATTCCATAAACCGGTGAGGCAAGACTCACTTCGGCGCTGGTCGACCGCAGCGACTGCAGCTGCTCGGCAAACTCTGTGCAGCATTCTTTTGCGGCGGTAACACCCAGCGCGTCTTCGATTTTTGAATTCAGCCCGGAACGTACTTCTTCAAGTCGAGTCAGCTCCGTTCGCAGTTTTTCCGCATCCTCTGACGGGGACGCGATGCTTTGAGCGTTGCCGCTGACAACCGGGGCTGCCGCCTGACTGAGATCATCCACCGGCACCGCCACCAGCTGCACGGGCACTGTTGATTTGGTTGCCGAAGCCGCCTGTTTGTCGGCGGCAGTTGTCGTGACTTCTGTCGTGACTTTGTTTGCGCTGCTGAAAAAGAGTATTTCGCCGGGACCGGAGTTCGCTACCTTCGGGGAATTGGGACTGCGCACAGATGCCTGAGTCGCCGGAGTACCCCGAGGACGGACGGCAGCTGAACGCAACCCGGATTTCCCGCGGAATGCAGGTGTTTCCAGCAGCGCCAGATGCTCACGAACCCCTGCGATGTCGGCATCCAGATCTCGCCGACGCCACTCCATCTCAAGTGCCGCCTGCGCTTCCAGCCGTTTCAATTCCCGTTCGGCATCATGCAGCCGCTTCTGACACTCCTCGACCTGCGAAATTTGTTGAGTATTTTCGAGGGTCACCAATGGCTGGCCGGAAAAGACTTCATCACCAGCCCGCACATGCACCTCGGAGAGCTTTGACGAAACAGGAACCTGAATCGACGTAATATCCGCGGACAGCACCCCAATCAGCGGCTGATTTTTTCCCTGGCCAAGCAACCAGACAATAAAGACCCCAGCCAGCAGAGAGCAGACGATTACCGTCAGCGTGCGAAAGAAGGTACCAGGAAAACCCGAGCGAACGGGCTGCATCTGTAGTCGGCAGAGTTCCCGGGCCTGCGGCACCCAGGCTTCGTCAATTAACCGGGCCAGAGGTATCTGAAGTTCACTGGCAAAACCAGTCATCTCGCGATGTCGCCATAGCGCAATCTGACCGAAGCAGTAGACACCCTGCTGATTTAAGAGCGCCGCCTCAAATGCCCGAATCCCTTCAATCTGCGACAAATCATCCGTATAGGACGGAGTGTGGTCGAACAACACGCCGAACTGGCGGTCCATTCGGTGGCCGGCCGGCAGAGTCGCGATAATGGGAGAGTCCATAATTCCGTCCAGTGGCAACGCTAATCAAACGACAGTCTGAACCCATCCGACGAAGGCTCTTCGCTCGATGAATCCCAGGGAGCATCCCTGTTTACTTTCTCGTCCGATCCAAATGCACCGCATGACAAATTTACGGAACCCGCAAAGACTTATTGCTCAACCCAGGCACCCCAAACACCCCAAAGATCATAACCCGAATTCAGCAAACATGCAGAAATCGCCATTCGGCGAACCTTTGAGTGCCAGCCCCCACGGAAGAGGGGTTTTTCATTCACCTCGTGTCTTCAGGGCGAGCGAATCCGTTGTGAAAGGCCCCAGAAGTCACGGCATCGGCAGCCCTGCGGGAACTCACTCCTGGTGAGACTTCTCATAACGCCTCAGGCAATGATCGGGCCAGCCGCCGGCAGTGAAAAAGTGTCACGGCCTGTGAACCGGAACTCCTTCAGGAAAACGCGGGTATTTTGACACTCTTTGGTTACAATGGGTGCGTCTGTCAGCGAAGAATTTGCCTCAGTCGAACTCTGATGTGTTTCCCTGCGGCTTTCTGACTTTTGTGAGCCCCCTCCATGAACGCCCGATTTTCATTTCGACGTGCTGTTTCTCTGGTTAGATTTCTGCTACCCGCAGGCATCGCTGTGATAAGTACCAGTCTTCACTCGGATGAACCAAAGCCCGTCGGAACAGCTCCCAATGCGGCTGAGGCGGCCGCAGTGGACGAGAAACAGGAAACCACAGACGTGAAGCGGCACACAAATCGGCTGTCGAGGGAATCCAGCCCCTATCTGCTGATGCATGCTCACAATCCGATTCAGTGGTTCCCATGGGGGCCCGAAGCGTTCGAAAAAGCGAAGACAGAAGACAAGCCGGTCTTTCTGTCTGTGGGCTACAGCAGCTGCTACTGGTGCCATGTGATGGAACGCGAGGTTTTCTCGAACGAGAAGATCGCGGAATACATGAATGAGCATTTCATCTGCATCAAGGTCGATCGGGAAGAGCGTCCGGATGTGGACGACCTGTATATGACCAGTCTGATTGTGTATCAGCAGGCGGCCGGCAGTGGTAACGGTGGCGGATGGCCGCTGTCGATTTTTCTGGACAACGATGGCAACCCGATTGCCGGCGCAACCTATCTTCCACCGGAAGACACACCAGACGGGCGAACCGGATTTCCGACAGCAGCCGGCCGAATCCATGACCTCTGGACAACGAAACGCGACAGCGTCACACAGACGTCATCGATGATTGCCCGCGAAGTGCGGAGGCTGTCCGGTCCAGCGGTGCTGGCCGAACCGGTGGACCTGAATGCAGACCTGCTGAAAACCGTCTCGGACGGCATCTGTCGTCAGTACGACGAGGTCTGGGGTGGAGTTGACCTGAATCCTCGAAGACCGGATGGGCCCCGATTCCCGAACGTCCCGCGGCTGATGTTTCTTCTGAGTCAGGCCCGCGAGACTCAGGACCCAGGACTTCTCGCCATCGTAAATCATTCTCTGACAGCCATGGCCAAAGGCGGTATCCGCGATCATCTGGGTGGCGGATTTCATCGGTACAGCACGGAACGTACGTGGACGGTGCCGCACTTTGAAAAGATGCTGTATGATCAGGCCCAGCTGCTGGAGATTTACGCGTACGCGACGCTGCTGAGAAACAACCCACTGTATGAGCAGGTCATTGATGAACTGGTGTCTTTTCTGACACGGGAAATGACACTGCCGGGCGGCGCGTTCTGTTCGGCACTGGACGCTGAAACCAATGCCATTGAAGGCGAATTTTATGTCTGGACGGAAGCCGAAATCCGTTCGGTCCTGACACCCACGGAAGCGGATCTGTTTCTGCCGACTTATGGATTTGACCAGCCACAGTCTTTTGAACATGGTCGGATTCTGTATCTTCCGAAGGCGGCGGAGACGCGGGGTGCAGCGGCCGTGGATCCAGAGAAAGACCGTACGCTTGCGGAATCTCGCAGCAAACTTCTGGCGGCGCGTTCAAAACGTGAACGCCCGTTTCTGGATGACAAAGTGCTGACCGAGTGGAATGCCCTGATGATTCAGGCGCTTGCTGTCAGTGGTCGTTTGCCCGGCCGTGAAGCCGATTTGCAGGCAGCGGGGAAGGCCGCCGATTTCCTGCTGACCAAAATGCGGGACAGCGACGGGGCCCTTGTGAGGTCCTGGCGTAATGACGTTCAGGGGCCCAAAGCGTACCTTGACGATTATGCGTGTCTGGTGTCTGCACTGCTGACGCTGCATCAGTCTACAAACGAAGAACGATGGCTGGTGTCTGCCCGCGAGCTGACTCAGAAGCAGCTGGAGTTGTTTTATGACAAGGACCTGAAGACCTTCTTTTTCACTTCTGAAAGTCACGAAAAGCTCTTTGCCCGCACCAGCTCGCCCTATGATTCCGTTTCGCCCTCGGGAAACAGCATTGCCATTCGCAATCTGCTGGCGCTGAGTGACAAAAGTCCTGAATTTCGAACGACGGCGGAAGGCCTGCTGCGTCGATTCAGCGGGACCATCGAATCGTCACCTTCCAGCTGCGCCGGCCTGGCACTTGCCGTCCGTGATTTTCTGCAGGGCACAGCAAAGCCGGGGGCCGGCACTGATCCCGCGCAGGCACTTGATCTGACTGGCCGTGTGATCCTGACATCACTGCTGACAAATTCGGATGAAGCCAGAGAGGTCGCTAAAAAAACAGCGGCCGACAAACCGGTCAAAGCAAAGATCTATACCTACTTTAATAAGCTTCCCCGAGGTGGCAAATGTCCGATTGCCATTGAACTGAAGATCGCCGAGGGATGGCACATCAACGCCAACCCTGCCAGTGAAGACTTTCTGATTCCCACAGAGGTGAAGGTGAAGTGTCCCCAGAAGGTCCGCCTCACCAGAATCAAATATCCAAAACATGAAGAACTTGCCGTGGGCGGTCAGGACAAGCCGCTGTTTGTGTATGGTGAAAAGGTGATTATCTACGGCGTCCTGGAAGTGGACCCCGAAGAAGCCGCGTCAGAAGCCGAAGTCAGCATGGAAATCCGCTACCAGGCCTGCAAGGGAGATACCTGCGAGCCGCCCAATCAGGTGCGACTCACCGGAAAGCTAAAGATCGCCAATGACGAAAGTGAACTGCAGAAGGTGAACGAAGAGCAGTTTCCGAAGTAAGCCGTTTGGCCTGTTGACGGTGAGTACTGCGCAGACAGAATCCTCGGGCGAGCAGTGAGTGTTGCGGCGGTGAGTCATCCTGCGATGGAAGCCGGTAACCGGACGGGCGCCGCCCACAGGTGGGTTCCCGACGCAAAATCGAGAGCGCGTCTTTTCGCAGCGCAGAGGCAAGGACGCCAGCGGCACGGGCAGCTGGATTTTTGCCGGCTTCCCTGTTGTAACGTGGCGTCAACGTGGCACTGGACAACTCAGCGGCCTTTTGCCGGATCGGCGCAAGCAGGTTCGATCCCGGAAAGCCAAGTTCGAAAAACGAACTTTTCAACAACTATCTTGACAACATGTGTCGATTATCAAAAAATGGCACCCATAGACCGCAAGGAACGCCGGGGCATCTTTTCCGGGACGGCCCGCCTTAGCAGCCAGTTGAAAATCAAGTGTCATCCCCACGCAGGGACAGGTCCACCAACTGTGATGTCAGAATCAATGGGTTTCTACCCGCGGCGGAATGACGTTTGGGGCTTACAAAACCCGCCGAAGTTTTTCAACAGCCTGTTAGTCGTCGCGCCACACACAAAGACAGAACAGAATCGCCATGAGCATCGATCAAATGACCCTGGCCTCCAGACTTAAAGAGGCTCGAATCGCAGCCAGTTTCACTCAGGAACATGTCAGCAGGATTTTAGAACTGCCTCGGACTGCCATCGTCCAGTTCGAATCAGGCAATCGCGCTGTCAGTACTCTTGAACTGGCGAAACTTGCTCAGCTCTATGGGCGTCCGATTACCAGCTTCTTCAGCGAGGCACCTGCGCCCGAAGAGGACGTCCTTGTTGCACTGTTTCGTGCAGCCGGGGTGCTGGGCCAGGACTTGCCGTGGCAATCCGAAGTGTCGCGTTACGTCAGGATTTGCGGCGCCGGAGTCGAGCTTGAGCGGATTCTTGATCAGCCGCCCCATGTCGGGCCGCTGTCGTACGACCTGCCTCAGCCCCGCAGCGTCATGGAGGCCGTTGAGCAGGGCCAGCTCGTCGCAGAACAGGAACGCCGCCGACTATCCCTGGGACACAATCCGATTCCGGACATGTCAGACCTGATCAATAGCCAGAACATCTGGGCCTCCGGAGCCCACCTTCCCGACGACATGTCTGGGCTGTTTCTCAAGCATTCCTCGATTGGCTTATTCATTCTGGTCAACTTCGCGCATTCCCGTGCACGAAAGCGATTTTCGTATGCGCACGAATACGCCCACGCCCTGCTCGATCGACAGGACTCTGCAGCTGTTTCCTGGGAAGAAGATCGACGAAGACTTCCCGAAGTAAGAGCCAACGCCTTTGCAGCCGCCTTCCTGCTTCCGCGTACCGGTGTCTGGGCCTTCCTGAATGCACGATTCAAGGCGGGACCAAGCCTCATTGAACAAACTGTTTACGATCCCGCAGCGGAACACAACGCAGAAGAAGTCCGGGCCTTGCGAAGAGCTGCCCCGCGCTCTCAGGTGCTGACTTTCGAAGACGTCGCTGCCCTTGCCCATCACTTCGGGGTCAGCTACCAGGCAGCGCTTTTCCGCCTTAAAAGCCTGTCCATCGTCAACGACACCGAGTTCACCGGACTGCGGGACAAAGAACACTTCGGCAGACAATTCCTGGATCTTCTCCAGGTTCTCGTTGACCTTGAGGGGCACGACGAACGCAAACCAGACCGGGAACTTGTCAGCCAGGTTGTTCATCTGGCGCTGGAAGCCTACAGACGAGAAGAAATCTCCAGAGGCAAATTGAGGGACCTGAGTACCCTGTTGAACTTTTCAGCGAAAGACTTCGTCATGTTAGCAGAGGCCGCTTAGCTCTACCTGCATCACGGAAAAGAATGCGATGCGCGAAACAGTCGTTATCACAGACACGAGCATCCTGATCAACTTCCTTGCTCTCGATCGGGCCGCGCTACTGGGGTGCCTGTCGACGTATTCTTTCGTAGTCACCGACCATGTTCGCGCCGAAATCAAAGCCCATTACAACCAGCAGCTTCAGCGGCTTGAACGTGCCTTTGCTGACCAGATCCTGGAAGAAATCTGCGTTGATGATCTGAAGGAAGTCCGGATCTTCACAGAACTGACGGCAACCGGCCTGGGCATCGGCGAATGCTCTGCAATCGCCGTCGCGGTACATCGCCAACTGACGCTTGCCATTGATGACAAACAGGCGATCAGAAAAGTTTCCCGCCTCGGCTTTGATATTCCCATTGTCACTACTGAAACCCTGATTGTGCTTTTGATCAGGAACGGAACGCTGACTATCGAAGAAGCCGATGCAATGAAGCTGGCCTGGGAAAAACACCATCGCTTTCGCCTGACGTTTTTCAGCTTCAGAGAACGTCTTTGATCGTAGATCTCCATGATTCAGCAACTGCCGGATCTGAGGCATACCGGGAGTCAGGTCACCACGGATGAGTTCCCGGCTGAAGTACCATGCCGCTGAACATCGGGGTGAATCACCATGGAATGTTCTGCCGCCCCATCAACACTAAACAACTGGTATGTCTCAGCGGCCAGCATGCATCAGATCGAACACCGTCGACACGGCCTGCGGCAAATGATCGCGACAATGCGCGGGACGACATTGTGCTACAGCACGTGTCAGGAAACAACCACGGCTTCGATGACCATCTCTACCAGACAGCCTTTTCCAAGACCTGCCTGAACGCAGGCGCGAATTGGCGCGGCGCCTTGTGGCACCCAGCGATCCCACTGTTCATTCAGCTCAGCGATCGCGTTCAGGTCCGACAGAAAAATCAGAATCTGCAGCAGATGATTCCGCGAACTGCCAATCTGGATCAGCGTCTGATCGATCTGTTCCAGCACCTGCCCGACCTGTCCACGGATATCCAGCGAAAAATCACCGGCGACCTCGACCCACTTTGCCACTTCGTTGTGGATCACCACGTCGGACCATCTTGCCGACGTTCCAATTCTTTGAATTTTCGACATCGACTTTTTTCTTTCAACCAACCGCCGGCAACAACATCAGGCCTTCAATCATCAACACCGGAGACACACATCACCTGAGGTACTATTAAATTGAACAAGGGTGCTGCCTGCAAGACAGACGAGCACCCTTATTCCGGACTTCCGCAAGGGTAACCAGAAATCACCGTCGCCCCGTAAAGACGATCTACTGCCTCAGCTTCGCCAGTGCATTTCCGGCTGCGACACGAACAGACTCATCGTTGTCCGCTAACAATGTTTCCAGGGCCTTCCGGGCCTCGTCGGAGGAGGCACCGATTTCTCCAAGTGTCTTAGCCACTTCGGCGCGAATCCGAGCCTCTGGGTGCTGCGCTGCACTCAGAATCAGCGGCAGAGCCAGCGCGGTATGTTCCGGAGAAGGCGCAACGTTTATGAGAGCCCATGCGGAGAGAATGCGTTCAAAACCAGCACCTACCCGCGTCGCTTCCTGCAACTGCGCTTCCGTCTGTTTTGCGGCAGCACCGAGCCTTCCCAGAACATATCGGGCAGCAAGGCGGACCTCTGGAGCGCGATCGCTGAAAGACGCCACGGCCACCAGAAGCACCTTGTCCGCCGGGGCCCCGATGTCGGCAAGAGCCTCTAGCGCCTGAGCGCGAACGGCATCGTCAGCATCCTTTTCCGCACGCTCCAGGATAACGGGGATCGCATCCGCAGCGAGGGCTCCCAGTTTTGCAAGTGCAGCGAGGCTTTCCTTCCTTACAAGAGCCCGATCCGACGAGGCCGACTTCATCAGATGCGGCAGTGCCACAGCGGCATTTTCCGGATTACCAGGTTCCAGTGTCACCAGGGCCCATGCGATGGCGCGCTGGGTTTGCTCATCCTGCGTCCTGCCCGCCAGCGTTTTCAGCACAGGAAGGGCCTTTTTTTCTCCCATCCGCGCAAGTACCCAGGCGGCTCCTGGATGCAGGTCTGCTTCGGCTGGTGTGGCGAGAATCCCAAGCAATTGCGGGGCCGCTGAAGCGGCAGCCGGGCCCATAAGGCCCAGCGCGATCATCGCTTCATGCCGGACAGCCGCATTCACATCGCCCCGTGTCATGAGTTCCAGAAGCGATGGGACTGCAGCACGGGCTTCCGGCCCGATTTCCCCCAGAATCTCGATGGCCAGAACCCGAAATTTTTCGTCCTTCAATGTCCGTACCAGCGCTGGCACAGCCGCTTCGCCGATCTGTGAAAGACCATTGGCGGCCTTCATGGTCACGGCGGCACTCTCATCGGACAACAGTCCAATCAGAGCACCGACCACGTCAACTCGACCATCCTTTGTGGCACCCAGTGCACCGGCGGCCGCCGCGCGTACCGGCGCATGTGAGTCTTTCAGCAGAGGCAGCAGAGCGGACACCGCCGGGGTCGCTTCGGGGCCAAATTCGGCAAGGGCCTGTGAGGCGACAATTCTGACGGGAACAGATTTGGAGTCCAGAAGTTTTCGCAGCGCTGGCACGCACACCGCGGCATTGGAATGAATATCTCCCAAAGCCGTTGCAGCCGCCCGCACCACCAGCTCATCTTTATCCGCCAGGACCACCAATAGATCCGGTACGGCGGACGCCGCGGCAACTCCCTGGTGTCCGAGAATTTCACACGTTTCTATCCGCACACCTGCCACTGACGAACGCAGTGATGGCATGACAGCCGGAATCACTGAAGGCCCAATCTCCACCAGCGTCAGAGAGGCGTCATTTCGGACTTCGGCACGTGCATCTTCGAGGGATTTGACAAGTTGTGGCACGGACTTTTGAACCAGCTCATCCTGTTCATCCGTCAGCATCAGCAGGCATCTGATCGCGGCCGTGGCCACACCAGGATCACTGCTGCCAGACAGCCTGCGGATCACCGCAACATCTTCTGGTGCCGCGTAGCCGATACGACGCAGACTCTCAAGTGCCGCAGACTGCAGAAACACAGCATCCGACTTGAGGAATGACGCGACATTGCCACTGACATCCCGGGCCAGTGGGCCAAGATGTCCAAGCGTGATCAGGCTTTGGTACTGCAGAGTCTGATCATCGGACTTCAGCAGTTCGACGAGTGACTGCTCGGCGGGATGCGCGTACGGCCCCAGTGCGCTGAGTTCCACAACGGCTTCCAGTCGTTCTTCGCGGTCCGTTGAGTGGAGGTGGTCCAGCATCTCCTGCAGCCCGGCGTCAGTAACATCCTGTCCGTGCACCCAGGCCGTCACGGTACAGAAAGACAATCCTGTCAGAACAGAACTCAGCAGGGTCTTCAGATTTTTCAGGCTCATTTCATTGCCTCCAGAGCGTGCTCGCCTTCGTGGGCAAGGCTTTTCAGAAACTTGTGAGCAGCCGCATACTCCTGAGAACTCAGCGAACGCATACTCGGACTGCGAATGGATTCCATACGATAAGCGGCATCAAACAGAATCTTTGATGTGCGGGCTTCCGGGCCATGTTCCGCCTGCTCCTTCAGGGCTTCCTCAATGATTTTTCGTTCAGATTCAAACTCAGGTGTCAGGAAGTATGCGGGCCAGTGTATATGACCGGTCTGTGGATCAAGCTGGTCTGCTGACAAGCGGGGGTACATTACCGTGTGTGGTTTCGCCGGTGGGCGAAGGGCGAACTTCTGTCTGGCTTCCTCTTCGCGTTTGTACTTCTGAGCCTCGATATAGACTTTCTGTTGACGGCGCAGTTCAACAAAACGAGCCTGATTTTCCATGTACTGACTTCGAGCCCTCTCGTTCGTTTCAGCGGCCCTTGCGAGACTTTCCGCCTCCTGCCCAAGGGCCTTTGCCATTTCCGCCTCGGCTCGCACTGCGCTGGAATACGGAGTGGAACCTTCGCCGTAGTAATAGCCGCCCCAATTTCCGTATCCGCCCCAGCCTCCATACCACTGGGCCATGCAGTCGGAACACGACAGAAGCGCAACGGCAGCGACCATTGCCTGAACCAATCGCCCCATGATTAACCCCCGGTTCTACAGTTCGCCTTTCCTGACAGACCGGCAATTCCACCACTTGAAGAATCAGCCAGCAATTTTCCGAAAGGCCTTGTGTGACACCGTATCCAAAAGAAACGGCTCCTTCAAGACGGGACTTACTACTCGCAACCCAAATCGCATCAGGCGGCAACGACCTGCCCTCCTGATATCAGGTAAAGCCCCCCGGGCATCGACGGCACCAAATGGATCCCCCTCGGGAAAATCCAGGATCACTGCGGGTCAGGGAACGGAAATGCCTCTGGGATTGCAGGCAACAGTCGTTATGATGGACTGCAGGCATAGGTGCCCTCTGGAATTGGTTGAACGTCCGGGGTTCGGCAGTGCCGTGATGGCAGCACAGCGGCAGAGAGCCGACTTCAGCGATTTGTCGATTTTGAGGTACTTCATCAGAGAAAGTCGCACCTTGGCGAAAAAAATTCTGATCGACGCTGACCCAGGTATCGCCGACGCGTTAGCGATTGTTGTGGCCCTTGCGGATCCCTCGCTGGAAGTGCTGGCACTCACAGCCTGCAGTGGCATGGTTTCCGGAACTCAGGCGACTCGCAACCTGCATTATCTGATTGGTCTGGTCGACCCTGTTAGACATCCAAGAATTGGCCAGTCTGATCAATCCGGAGATGCCCTGGAGCAGATGCCCGCCGGCATGCCACACCCGCAATCCCTGAATGGTCGCTTTGGGCTGGGCGATACGGAGCCGTTGGTAGCGGATCTGCATAATCGCCGCGAATCTGCGCGGTTGATCGTGGATATCGTTCGTGAGCATCCGCATGACGTACGGATTCTGACTTTCGGACCGCTCACCAATCTTGCCCTGGCGTTTGACCTGGACCCCGAGTTACCGGTTCTGCTGGATGGTGTCATCTGTCTTGGTGGGTCACTGCATTCCGTCGGAGACGTCACGCCATCGGCAGAGTTGAATCTGTGGTGCAATCCGCAGGCTGCTCACTCAGTGCTTAAATCACCGGTTGGGAAAATTCTTGTTCCCCTGGAAATTGGCCATTCCACCGGCCTGACCTTCGAAGACCTCGATCGACTCAGTGGGCTCATCCCTTCAACCCCGACGGGCGAATTTCTAACCGGCCTGCTGCAGTATGCCGGAAGGTCCTGCCGACAGTTTCTGCCTTTCGAGGAAGTCAGCCTGCCTGCGGTCACAGCTTTGGCCATAGCGTCGGGAGCGGCCACCTTTGAAACCGCGCGGCTTGCCGCGGACGTCGAAGTCAGTGGCGACGTGACCAGCGGCACGCTGGTTCTGGACCGGCGTCGTTTTCAGCACCGCCAGCCGAACGTGGAAGTCGTCACCAGCGTGGACAGCGCTGCCGTCGTGGACTATTTCTGCCGCGGCGTCCGCAGAATTGCCATTCGCTGATACCATCCAGCACTCCGGCCCGATGTTGCTGTTTTTTAAGATTTAGGGTTTCCAGACCGGCATTCGCCCCCCTTTTGCGGCCGGGGAATAGTACACTACGGAGTATGATCGCCTTCCCCGCAACAGACTTGAACCTGCCACAACGCCTGTAGTTTTCGCAAAAATGACGGGCATTGTTCCCGCGGGCATTTCCGCATTCACAACTTTCCGGTGCACCATGTCCGGCCAGTCTGGTCCTTCCGAATCCCAGAAAACTCCGGCCTCCGAACCTGTCTCCATACAGGCTTCGGTGTGTGATCGAATCAACTATGCCTCATGGCAGAATTCCGTTCCGCTTCTGACAACACTCCAGATCGGCAATGATGGTCCGGAGGCGATCTCTTCTGTTGTTCTGGAACTGCATTCCGAGCCTGCGTTTCTGCGTCCTCGGCGATGGATCATCGATCGCCTTGCTGCCAAAAGCACTCTGTCGCTCAGCGACTGCAGTGTCGAAATGGACGCGGCAAAGCTGAATGCCCTGAATGAAGCAGAACGCTCGCAACTCCGTTTCAGGCTGCTTCAAAACGACACCCTGCTGGCCACTCACACCCAGGAGGTTCGTGTATTGGCGCGGGATGAGTGGGGCGGTGTTGGGTTTATGCCGGAACTGCTGGCGGCCTTTGTCATGCCGAATGATCCTGCCGTTGCCGGAATTCTAAAGCAGTCCGCCAACAGCCTTGCAAGGCACGGCCACTCATCGGCTCTGGATGGCTATCAGTCCCGTGACCCGGCACGAGTGTTCATGCTGACGGCCGCGGTCTGGTCTGCTGTTGCGTCACACCAGCTGACCTATGCCAATCCGCCGCAGAGCTTTGAAAAGGAGGGCCAGAAGACTCGTCGCCCCTCCACCATCCTCGAGTCGGGACTTGCCACCTGTCTGGACACCACGCTGCTGTTTGCGTCCGCCATCGAGGCACTGGGACTGAATCCCGTGATCGTCATCCAGCAGGGCCACTGCTTTGTTGGTGTCTGGACGATCGAGCGCACGTTCAGCAATCTGATTGAAAAGGATGTGACCGAAGTCCGCAAGGCTTTAACCTCACGCGAGCTGGTACTGTTCGAAACCACACTGATTACGTATCGGCCGGCGGCCACCTTTGACCATGCCCGCGATACCGCCAGAATGACGCTTGCTCACGCAAATGATGAACAGTTCTGCGTGGCCATCGACGTACGGCGAGCGAGGATGGCGCAGATTCGTCCCCTGGCATCACACACCGTTGGTACCGACACCGCAGCCACAACGCTGCAGGCAACCGACCTGCCACTGCCGCCACCGCCCAGCGCGGACATGCTGCCGATCGATTTTACTGAGGAAAAACCGGTCACGGCAGAAGGACGGATTGAACGCTGGCAGCGAAAGCTGCTGGATCTTTCACTGCGAAATCGTCTGTTGAACTTTCGTCCGTCAAAGCAAACCGTACCCTTCCTGTGCCCACGACTTTCACAGCTGGAAGACATGCTGGCAAGCGGCGGCAAGGTCACTGTCATTTCACTGGCCGAACAGAACCCAAAAGGCGCCCGAGACGCAGGGACTCACTATCAGAAAACCCAGCTGGACCTCGATCAGGAATTTGCCACACAGGCCCTGCAACGGGGCGAACTGGCTGCTGATCTGGGTTCTTCCGAACTCTCAGCACGCCTCACGGAACTGTTTCGTCGAGCCCGCAATGATCTGGCGGAGGGCGGGTCCAATACGCTGTTTCTGGCCGTCGGATTTCTTCGCTGGAAACGCTCCGCAACCGACAGCATTGCGTATTCGGCGCCGCTGCTGCTGGTTCCCGTAAGTCTGCTTCGAGCCAGTGCTGTTTCCAGCTTTCAGCTGGCGCATCATGAAGATGACGTACAGTTCAATTCCACACTGCTGGAACTGCTGCGACGAGATTTTCAGAAAGATCTGCGACACCTGGCCACCCAGCTTCCCCGGGATGAGCAGGGGGTTGACGTCGGGGCCATGCTGAACCAGATGCGAGCCGCCGTTCGCGACATTCCCGGGTTTGAGGTAGTTGACGAAGCGGCTCTGTCAACGTTCTCCTTCGCCAGGTACCTGATGTGGAAGGATCTGGTGGATCGCGTTGATCAGCTGCGGCAGAATCGAGTCGTTCGGCATCTGATTGAAAACCCGGAAGAACCATTTCACTCAGGAGTGTCGGGGACATTTCCGTCGTGTGAAGAGCTTGACCAGAAATACACTCCCGATCAACTGGTGCACCCGCTTCCCGCAGACTCTTCACAGATTGCCGCGATTGCAGCTGCCGCGGAAGGCAATGATTTCGTCCTGATTGGCCCGCCCGGAACAGGCAAGAGCCAGACCATCGCCAACATGATTGCTCAGTGCCTTGCACATCGAAAAACGGTCCTGTTTGTTGCGGAAAAAACCGCGGCACTGGATGTTGTCTTTCGACGCCTGCGGCAACAGGGGCTGGGCGATTTTTGTCTGGAGCTGCATTCCAGCAAAGCCGAAAGACGTCGTTTTCTGGATCAGATGCAGGCTTCATGGAACGCCGCTCATCAGCGGATTCAGGAAGACTGGCAGAGCGTGAATGGTCGCCTGAAGATCCGCCGTGATCAGCTGAATTCCTATGTGGACGCGCTGCACAAAACAGCAGCACATGGCTGGAGTATCTTCAGGGCCATGGGTGTTTCCGTGCAGGGATCAAAGACCTGGTCGCCAACACTGACATGGCCCGTATCCCGACAACTGGACACCACCGCCTACAACGAACTTGTCGAACTGCTGAACGAAACAGCCCTGGTCTTTCGTTCACTTGAAGGCCAGTCTTCGCCACGGTTTCTGAAAAATGCCGAATGGACTCCCGTATGGGAATCCTCGCTGCTGCAGGAAACGGAGCGACTGGCCACAGCCACAAAGGCTCTGCAGACACAGCTTTTCGGCTTTGCGTCTGCTCTGGGACTGACGTCGCTCACAGATGTTTCCATTGAAGAGCTGGAGTTGTTTGTGCAGGCTGCCCGGGCGGTAACAGCTTCCTGTTCCGACGAATATCGAAATCTCTTCGATCCTCAGTTTCACACGTGGATGGCCGAATCTGAAAAACTGGCAACCGCCATTCGCCGGTACACCGCAGCAGAGCAGGGCACCAGAGCACGATATTCCGAAGAAGAACTCAGTCGCATTCCTGTCGACCAGCTGGACCTGGATTATCGCAAAGCTGTCGCGGCAATCTGGCCTTTCAGTCGGATCGCTAAAGGTCGCGTGCAAAAACTTCTGCAGACGTATGCTGTCAGTGGTCAGGCTGATCCCGAAAGTGACTTGCGGCATATTCGCGGGATGCTGACGGCACTGACCGAAATTCGCCAGTACCGGCTGACGGCCATGATTCCATTCCCGGAAGGCTGGAGAACGGAAACTGACAGATTGCAGAAGTGGATCGAAGCAGCGACGCTGTCGCGGAAAAAATTCGATGACCTGCAGACTCAGTTTGGCCCAGCGGCCCCGATTCTGTCCACACTTCAGCAAACTTGGGCTGGAAATGCTCAGAAACAGTCACTGCGGGACAACGCCGAGCTGCTGCTGAAAGCCTATCAGCGTTTTTCGGCCGCACTGCAGGGCTTTCGTCAGAAGTCCGGGGCGTCTCCGCTTTCCAGAAGCAGCCGCACCGTGTTTGCTGATGTGACCGATGGAACAAAAACGATCCAGGAACAGCGACCACTGCTGCGAAAATGGACCGTCTGGTCCGGCGTTCGAACACGCAGCGAAGCGCAGGGATTGACGCCTTTTCTCGAGGCACTGGAGCAGAAGCAGCTGGCTCCTGACCAGCTGCTTTCTGCGTTTGAGCTGGCCTTTGCGCGCTGGTGGCTGCCGGACGCCATTGGTCGGAACGCTGTGCTCAGGGCTTTTCAAAGCTTCAGTCACGAAGAAGCCATTCTGGAATTCCGACGGCTGGACGATGAAGCGCGCAGTATGGCCGCAGACCATGTCAAAAAATGTCTCAACCGCATACTGCCAAAAATCGACCAGCCTTCACGACAGTCCGAACTGGGGCTGCTGCGACATCAGATGCAGCTGCAACGGCCCAGCCGAACCATTCGCGAAGTGATCGCTGGCATGCCGGAATCTTTTGGCAAACTGGCGCCGTGCCTGCTGATGTCGCCGCTTTCCATCGCCCAGTATCTGCCCGCATCACAGCCTCTGTTTGATGTCGTGATTTTTGATGAGGCCTCGCAGATTACGACCTGGGATGCGATTGGTGCGATTGCCCGAGGGCGGCAGACGGTGATTGTGGGCGACCCCAAACAGTTGCCACCTACCAACTTCTTTGGTCGTGCTGATTCGGATACTGAAAATGAGGATCTTCAGGATCACGAGAAGGATCTGGAAAGTATTCTGGACGAAGCCCGCGCGTCCGGTCTGCCAACGCTGCAGCTGAACTGGCATTATCGCAGCAGCCACGAATCGCTGATTGCCTTTTCCAACTGGCACTACTACGACAACCAGCTGATCACCTTTCCCTCGGCAGTGACAAAAGACCGTGCTGTTTCGCTCAGATACCTGGCTGATGGCATCTTTGACCGCGGAAAAAGTCGGACCAACCGCCGAGAGGCCGATGCGATCGTCGCTGACGCCGTGCAGCGCATGCAGGCTGGGCTATTGCTGCCCGAAGACCAGCGGCCAACTCTGGGAGTGATCACCTTTAATCTGCCGCAGCAGACACTGATCCAGGACCTGCTGGATCAGGCCTGCCGGGACTATCCGGAGCTGGAGTGGTTTTTCAGTGAAGAACGCATCGAACCCACGGTAGTCAAGAACCTGGAAAATGTTCAGGGCGATGAACGCGATGTGATGCTGTTTTCCATTGCCTTCGGACCTGACCAGACAGGCGCGATGACGCTGAATTTCGGACCACTGAATCGTGATGGGGGTCATCGTCGTCTGAATGTCGCTGTCACGCGAGCCCGAAAAGAACTGGTGGTCTACTCATCGTTTAAGGCCGAAAAGCTGCGAGTTGATGGTGTAAAGCACAACGGCGTCATCCACCTGAAGTCCTTCCTCGATTACGCCGATCGCGGGGCTGTCGCTTTGCCAGCCGCCGATGCCGGCTCTGTCGGCACCTTCGAATCACCCTTTGAACAGGCCGTTGCCGAACGCCTGAAGGATCGCGGCTGGACCGTCATTCCCCAAATTGGCGTGTCGCGTTTTCGCGTCGATCTGGGCGTTGTCAATCCGGATGCCTCAGGAGCCTATCTGGCGGGGATTGAATGTGACGGAGCAACCTATCACAGCTCCGCCACCGCGCGCGATCGTGACAAGATCCGCGAACAAATCCTGCGAAATCTGGGCTGGAATATCGTCCGCATCTGGTCGCCCGAGTGGTGGTATGACTGCGACGGGGCTACCGAACAGGTCCATAAACAACTCACCGAACTGCTCAGCGAATACCGACGAAACGGCAATTCTGACAATGAACTGATGGTGGCCGAATCCACACCGGGGTACATCTCGCAGCCCGCACGAATTCGCAACCGTCCGCAGCCACAACTGGGCATGCTCGCCCCCCAAACGTCGCCGGTGTCAACAAGTGCAGACGCTGAGCGATTTCGGGACGACGACTACACGGATACGCTTCGCAGCCTGATTCAGCAGGAACTGACCTCACTGGCCCCGATTCGGGAAGACCTGTTTGTGCAGCGGATTGCCCGCCTGCACGATATTCGGCGTGTTCACGAAAAGACTCGCGAACGCATTTTATCCCTGACCGGCGTATTCCCGTTCACTGACGAATCCACCGGCCGATTTCTCTGGACAGACACTCCCGCTGACATCATCCCGTTCCGAAAATCGGATGCCGATCAGGAGTTGCGGTCCGTAGAAGACATCTGTGTGGCTGAGTTGGCTGGACTCCTGAAACACGATTTGTCGCTGCAGGCAGATTCTGACCCGATCGCCGCCGCTGCGCGTCACCTTGGAGCCGGACGCGTGACGGCTGCCA
Organism: uncultured Planctomycetaceae bacterium; assembly: GCA_903871805.1. Classification (GTDB taxonomy): domain Bacteria; phylum Planctomycetota; class Planctomycetia; order Planctomycetales; family Planctomycetaceae; genus SXXK01. The sequence goes on from CAIQIE010000209.1 coordinate 34,211, forward strand.
TTCGTGACCGACTTCAACAGGCTCTGGATCGACTTTCGTGAACCGCCTGATGACAGGTTCCGGGATTTCCTTCATTCCTTCAGGAAGCAGATTTTGTTCCGGGGCACATTGGTTTACGCTGAATGACACTGTCCTCGTATTCGATTTCGATTTCGGCATTGTTTCACTCCGGACCGCGAAACACACTTATGAAAACGCTTCTGTACGCTGCCGCCCTCGCTTTGTCACTCTGCTCGCCAACCTGCACCGCCGTGCTCGCAGCCCCCTCCGGACTGGTCGACTACGAAAGCCGAACGGTCGAAGGCTGGACACTGCTGATTCGAAAAGATCTGCTTGAAACAGAGCCTCAGCTGACCGACCGTGCGATTGAACTGCTGAAGATCCAGCTTCAGGAAGTGCTCCGCGTCATCCCCAAAACAGCGGTGACAGAACTACAGAAAGTGCGTCTGTATTTCTGCCCGGAGTATCCTGGGATCGGTCCACGGGCAGAATATCACCCAAGTGGCGGGTGGCTGAAATCCAACGGGCGTGATCCAGAGATGGCGAAGGGCATTGAATTCACAAACATCTCGATCTTTGAACAGGAAGTCAGTCGCATGCCAAACTTCGTCCTGCACGAACTGGCGCATGCTATGCATGATCGCGTTCTGAGACTGGGATTTGACAATCCGGAGATCCGCGAAGCCTTTGAGCGGGCAAAAGCCAGTGGCCGTTATGACAAAGTGGAGCGGCGTTTTGGAAAGGGCCGCGAAAACGCCTTTGAAAAGGCCTATGCGATGACAACGCCTCAGGAATATTTCGCAGAAAGTACCGAGGCCTGTTTCTCGACCAATGACTTTTTCCCATTCAATCGCGAACAACTGAAACAGCACGACCCGGAGATGCTGATCCTTGTGCAGACGCTTTGGGGAATCACCCCGGATGCGGCCCAATAAAGACGATCGAGCCACAGGGAGTCCACAGCTTCCATGGATTCCCTGCCAGTACCGCTCTTCAATTCCTTGTCAGAAACTCGTCCGTATTCCACAGGGCCCGCGCAACACTGGTCCACGCCGCCTGCAAATCCACTGGCTGATCCGGCAGTGGATTTGTAACAAACTTCCGGGCTTCATCGGGCGATGAATGAAAGCGGGACAATTCGCGGCTGAAAAAATCCAGCAGGATCGCCTGTTCCGCATCTGCCGGGACACGCGTCAGGCACGTTCGAAACATTGCTCCCGATCGCTGCTCATCTGAGGTGAGTCTGTCGTCCTGCAGAATTCTCTTCGCCAACCCCTCGGCAAGCTCCGTAAACACCTGATCATTCGCCACCGTCAGTGACTGCAGGGGCGTATTGGATCGAACGCGTCTGGTACACACGGTGCTGAAGTCCGGTGAATCAAAGGTGGTCATCAGCGGGTATGGAGCGCTACGATAGAACATCACATACATGGTCCGACGATACCGATCCGGACCGGTCGCCGTTGGCCAGCTCTTTTTATTCTGAGTAAAATCGTAGATCCCATCGGGCTGCGGCAGATGTACACCCGGTCCGCCGATGCGTTCTGAAAACAGCCCACTGGAAACCAGAGCCAGATCACGGACAATTTCCGCCTCGACACGAAACCGAGACTGGCGACTGAGCAGATAATTTTCCGGATCTACCTGCACACCACGCGTATTTGTCACAGCCGACGACTGACGATACGCCGCCGAAGTGACAATGGTGCGATGCAGATGCTTCAGCGACCAGCCGGACTGCTGAAAGTCCACAGCCAGCCAGTCCAGTAGCTCAGGATGCGTTGGCGTCACACCCTGAAAACCAAAGTCATTTTCTGTCTCTGCGAGCGCCCGGCCAAAGTACTTACCCCAGATGCGATTGACCGTCACGCGTGCTGTCAGGGGGTTGTCTGGTGACACCAGCCACTGAGCCAGATCCAAACGGCTGCTGAATGACTTCGATCCTGCCATCGGATCCAGCACTGCGGGCACTCCCGGCTGCAGGACACCACGCTTTCGATCTGGTGAAAGAAAATCACCTCGCGCCAGCAGGAACGTTTCCTGCGGCTTTGCCTGATCCTTCATGACCATTTGCTTCACCGGATTACCCTTGCCGGGAAGCAGACCTTCCAGCTCCGTGATTCGAGTCGTCACTTCCGCCAGTCGATTCGAAGACTCTGACGCAGGCATCAACAGGGCTGCGCTGGCTGTGGAAACTTCGATGGCAAAATGACCCAGCAGATAGTTTTTGTTCAGATCATGCCTCAACAGTACAGACAGAATACCGTCCTCGACAACGACCGGTTTCGCAGGCACAAAAATGGCTTCGTGATTTGCATTCATCCGCACACCGCGAGCCTGCTGTTCGTCATTTACATTGATTGCCCAGCCTGTGGAATTGTCGCCGTCAATGGCATTTTCGACGGGATATTTTTCCTGACTGTGATCGGACCAGGCAAAAGCAAACGGATAATCTGTCGGTCCGGACCTCAGCAGAATTTCCGTCAGCACAAAATTTCCGTTACTGGCGGTTCCTGGCCCCATGTCCGGCAATGTTGGATCTGTCAGAGCCTTCAATCGCACGGCGGTCACCTTCACCGGACCTGCCGCTGTCGCCGGAAGCTGCAGCTTGACAGTGAACATGTCATTTGCCGCAGCATGCGTCTTTGCCAGCAGCGAACCGTCCGGCTGAATCTTCAGAATACTGCTGCCGGACGCGTTGATGGCTGACACTGGAGCAGACATCCAGTTCCATTCCAGAGCAGGCAAACGGGATACATCCCGACTGCGATTTTCCAGTTCCTGCTTCACCTTTCGAAGCTCATGCAGCTCCATCAACTGCTGCTTCTGAAGATCTGTCCAGCCCAGCAACTCCTGCTCACGCACCTCAACCGTCTCGCTCTGGTTATTTGCATCTGCTGCGGCATTGAAGAACGCATAAAGACGATAATACTCTTCGTGACTGATCGGGTCATACTTATGAGAATGACATTGAGCGCACCCGACCGTCAGCCCCATCCAGACAGCGCCCGTGGTATTCACCCGATCAATCAGTGCCTCGTGACGAAACTGATCCGGCTTCACTCCACCTTCTTCGTTGATCATCGTGTTGCGATGAAACGCACTGGCCACCTTCTGCTCCAGCGTGGCGTTCGGCAGCAAATCACCAGCCAGTTGCTCAATCGTAAACTGATCAAAGGGCAGATCGCGATTCAATGCTCCGATGACCCAGTCGCGATAAGGCCACATCACGCGGGGACCATCAATTGTGTATCCATTGGAATCTGCGTAGCGTGCCTGATCCAGCCAGTGCCTTCCCCAGCGTTCGCCATAATGAGGATTCTTCAGCACGCGGTCGACCAGGGATTCCCATGCCTGCGGTGATGTATCCTGAAGATACTCATCCGTCTCTGCCGGAGATGGTAACAACCCCAGCAGATCCTGATACAGTCGACGAATCAATGTCGCCCGGTCCGCTTCGGCGGACGGAGCCAGTTCCGCTGTCCGCAGTCGCTGCAGAATGAACGCATCGATTTCATTTCGGCACCACGGATCGGAGTAAGCCGCTGGCACAGGGGGACGCTCCAGCCTGCGAAACGCCCAGTGATCCTGATATTCGGCATTCTGTTCGATCCATCCCTGCAGCAGTGAAATCTGATCGGCAGTCAATGGTTTTCCTGTCTCGGCCGGTGGCATCTTTTCTTCGTCGCTGTCGGTCGTAATGCGATGCACCAGCAGGCTCTCACCCGGTTTTCCCGGAACAATCGCCTTCAATCGAATGGCCTCTTCACGAACGTCCAGGCGCAGGTCCGCAGCCCGAGATTCTTCATCAGCACCATGGCATGGAAAACAGTGATTGGACAGGATCGGTCGCACGTCCCGCTGATAATCAATCGCCGGCTTTTGCTGCGCCCAGCCAAACCCACCTGCGGAACACACAAGGATCGTGACTGCTGTTGCCAGCAGGGACCTTTTCCGGGATTCCATAAAAGAACCTCTTCTTCCAAAGCCAACCGATCCGGTCTATTCACATCACTGAGAGCAATGGCCTCGGAAGGCCTTGCTTCCGATCGCGTGTACTTCGTTACCGTCAGATCCGGAGGTTCGCTCTTTCAGCCGTGACGCAGACGCGTTCGGTTTTGAACAATGGGCTGGCGCCCGGATGCTTACCACAGATCTTTGCTGTCACAGCGCCACCGTTTTGGATATTTGAAATCCAGGGAATCACCAGAATTTCGGATGCCAGAATCTGCCCAAACGGATTGACACCGTCAACACATGGGCACGCATTATAAACCATCGGCCCACTGAATTCCCGCGGAATTCAGGCCCTGCGTCACAAATCTGCAAGCCCGCTCAGAACATCCCCTGCCGTGCGAATCCATAGAATTTCCCAGCGCACCAGCCAATTCTCATGATTTCCAAATCGCTTTCCACTCCTGCAAAACATGACTGCTCCGGCGGATTAAGCGTGGAAAATCGTGCGTAATTGCTGATCCAGAAGTTCCTGTTCGGACTTTTCAGAAACGACAGCTTCGATCTCCAGGGCCTGAAAGCCAGCTTCTTCATAAGGAATCTTCACCAGATCCTTGAGCGTCGTGATCACGATCGCCGCGCCGGCTTCCCGAGCCAACTGCTTGACTCGATGCAAGTCCTCAGCCGTAAAGTGATGATGGTCTGGAAACCATCGGACACCCGTGATTTTTAGTCCGGCAAGTTCACAGGTTTTCTGGAACGCTTCAGGATTTCCGATACCGCTCATCAGAAAGACGGCGCTGCCATTCAGAGCCGTGATCTCTGTTCGCTGGCCAGCCTGATTGCGTAGTCCGGTGGGCTCAAACCGGATCCTCACGGTTTTCCCCCGCAGGTGCGCTGCTACGCGGCCAATCGTCTGCTCCAGTTGTTCCAGTTGCCACTCAGGAACCTGTTCGCAGCGAGTCACAAGGACCGCATCGGCGCGTTGAAATCCTGTCAGTGGTTCACGCAGCAGCCCGCGAGGTAACAGGTGGCCATAACCAAACGGGTTGGTAGCGTCCACCAGAATCAGGTTCAGATCCCGATGCAGCCGGCGATGCTGTAAACCATCATCCATCACAATCGCCGAGATGGGCTGCGAGTCCGTGGAATTCATTAGCTGGGCAACGGCCCGCAACCTATCCGGATTTTGCGAATGTGGAACATCGGGAACGAGAATACGAAGTACCTTCTTCTCGTCATTTCCATCTGCGTCTGCAGCACGATAGCCCCGGCTGATGATGCCCGGATGCTGCCCCAGTTGCCGCAGACGCTGGCACAGCAAGGCCGTTACTGGCGTCTTTCCTGTGCCCCCAGTCGTCAGATTTCCAACACTGATCACGGGCACCGGGGCCTTGTGAATCCCGAATCTCCCGGTGTCATACAGCCAATTGCGCAGTCGCACCACAAACGTGTACGCCCACGAGAGCAGCAGCAGCGACAGTCGCAGCACGCCAGAGCCCGGGCTCCGTGCTTCACCGCTGATGATTTTTCGATACGTGGCTTCATTCACTACAAAAAACCGCCCGGAAAGGGTTCTGCTCACGAACCAACTTTATTCCAATACTGTGTGACTCTTTGATTTGGGAGGAGGCCAATTAACCGGCACATGCTGGCGGCCGATTCAGAATCACGGGTTATCCCCCCAAACAGACCACCAGATTCACCCCCGTACTTTGGCCGCGACAGAGCGCGATGCGCGTTTGCCCCGAACGCCGACTATTCGTAACAATGTCGTGATAATCATTCCGATCGCCGTCAAAACCAACCTCTCGGAAGATTAACAACAGCGAGCAGAGAGAGTCAGTACCACAACTGACGAATTCCCGCCGGTTCAGACGCAAAACAGTGACCAGCGGGCTGTCACACGCTGGTCACCGTGAACCGTAATTGTTTCCCAGGGGACACCTGCACTATTCTGCCGGTTTTGGTTTCCGTTTTTCCCTGTTCCTGACCTTCGACGGCGTCCGGAGGTTGTCAGTCGAACTCGGACGCCTACCATGCAGATGGAGGCGGTCTCTGAAAGACCGATTTGATTCCCGCGGAATGCGGGAATTCATTGAGTTTCTTCGCAGGGACGTGAAGATGGGGTTTGCTGAAAGTTTCCGTTATGAATCCTGACAGAGCGATGTTTACTCTGCAGGACGTGACGGTCCATTTCGACGATCCTTCACGGCCAGTGCTCAGCAATGTTGGCCTGACGATCCGGGAAGGCGAGTTTGTTTCGCTGGTCGGCCCATCTGGCTGCGGCAAATCTACCATGCTGCGTGTGCTGGCAGGTCTTCAAAATCCGTCTGCGGGCAAAGTAGGTCGTGGGCAACCGCTTAATGGCCAGCAATTCGCCGAGATTGGCTTTGTCTTTCAGCAACCAGCCTTGCTTCCCTGGAGAACCGCACTGCAGAATTTGCGGCTGCCGCTGGAACTGGGGGCTTCCCACGGCCACGCAGCCGATCCATCAGAGTCAGACCTGCTTTCGCTGCTGACTCAGGTTGGTCTTGGTCACCACGATGCAAATAAGCGACCAGCCGAACTCTCCGGCGGAATGCAGATGCGATTGTCTCTGGCGCGGGCCCTTGTTCGAAATCCCCGAATCCTGCTGCTTGATGAGCCTTTCGCAGCGGTTGACGACTTTTTACGAATGAAACTGCAGGACAAACTGCGGCAACTTCACGACGCCCGAGGCCTGACAACCATTCTGGTCACTCACAACCTGCAGGAGGCTGCGTTCCTCAGTGATCGCGTCCTGGTGATGAAGCCTGCTCCTGCCGGCATTACCGCCGATTTATCTGTTCATCGTCCGGCGCTGTCGCTTGACGAACTTCGAACGTCCCGTCACTTTCCTGAGACGCTTCAAAAGCTGACAGCCGCATTGTTTCAGCCATGACTCATCCGCAATCCACAACTCAACCAGGCACTCGTCGCCCTTCAACGGAAATCCTGATACCACTCGTGGTTTTTGGATTGTTTATCGGCGCATGGCATCTGGGGGTCTCCTTCTGGAAAATCAGTCCGGTACTGTTTCCTGGACCCGTTGCCGTTGGAACAGCCTTGTGGAAGATTCATACGGAACTGTTTCATGCCGTCTGCAGGACGGCGCTGGCGGCATTTACGGGGCTTAGCATCAGCGTGGTTACCGGTACGCTGATTGCCTTCGCGTTTTCGCAGTCCTCGGCAATTCGACGGGCTTTCTACCCCTATGCGGTTCTGCTTCAGACTGTTCCAATCATTGCCATTGCTCCTGTGGTAATTGTCACACTGGGTCGCGGATTTCTTAGTATTTCCCTGGTTGCAGCCATACTGAGCCTTTTCCCAATTATCACAAGTACCACCACGGGACTGTTGCAGGTGGATTCGTCACTTCTGGACCTGTTTCGGCTGAACCGCGCAACTCGTCTGCAGACACTCCTTCGCCTGCGTGTTCCGTCGGCACTGCCGTACCTGATTTCCGGCATCCGTATTTCCAGCGGCAGTGCGATTGTCGGAGCAATTGTGGGTGAGTTCTTTGTTGGTTCTGGGACGCCGGGCCTTGGGGCGCTGATTCAGCGAAAATCGGCTTCCTTAAACATGTCAGAACTCTATGCCACCGTTTTCGTGGCGACCATTCTGGGAACTGCTGTCTTCGCTGGGATCACAGCGCTTGGCGAAGCCATTTTGCGGCGCTGGTTTGGTATGAGCCTTAGTGAGCGAGGTCGCTGAAGCCTGTGGTGCCTGCGAAATCCGCGTCAGGCTAAAATACTGCTGATGACTTCACCACGGCTGATGGGTAAAGGCCGTCCCAGGGTGTCAGTAATCGTCGCATGGGGATCCAGCCCAAGGCAGTGGAAGATCGTCGCCGTCAGATCCTGCGGAGAAACGCGACCCTCTTTGGCATAGGCTCCGATGTCATCCGATGCACCATAGACTGTGCCGCCCTGCACGCCGCCTCCTGCCAGCGCCACGGAAAACACATGGCCCCAGTGATCACGCCCACCGGCTCCGTTGAATCGCGGCGTTCTGCCAAATTCGGCCATGACCACGACCAGAGTTTCCTGCAGCATCCCGCGTTCAGTCAGGTCGTCCACAAGAGCCGCCAGGGCCTGATCCGCGGATGGGCACAGGACATCTTTCAGACGCTGCGATTCTCGCGCATGACTATCCCAGCATGGGGCATCACTGGGCTCTTCGGGCCCGCGATACCAATTCACCTGAACCAGAGAGACGCCGGCTTCCACAAGTCGGCGCCCCATCAGAACACTCTGACCAAACTGGCTGCGTCCATAACGATCCCTCGTGGCCGCAGATTCATGTTCCAGCTCAAAAGCCTGACGTGCCGGAGAAGAACCCAACACATCAAACGCTTTTTCTGTCAATTGGTCATAGGTCTCTTCGGCGGTGATGGACGCCGTTGCGGGCAGACTGGTTCTCAGGTTCTGAAGTAGTTGCCGACGAGCCTGAAGGCGACCGTCAGAGATGTCGCTGCTGAGACTGAATTCGTCGATTCGGTAGGCAGGATTTGCAGGCTGACAATTCAGTAACCAGGGCTCTACGGCCTGCCCCAGAAAACCGGCGTCCTGCCCAGGCCACACACTGCCATCGGTATTGAAAATTCTGTGAGGCAACCGAATGGCCGCCGGCAACTGGCCTCGAGGCGAGAGCAGGCGGCGAGTCATTGCGCCGAGGTTGGGGAAGTCGTTTGGAAACCCCGGATTGACATTTTCGGCATTCATCGGGGCATGCGGTTGCCCGGTCAGCATGTAATAGCCACTGGACGAATGCGCGTTGTCTCCCGTGGACATTGCCCGCAAAATTGCCAGTCGATCGGTAATCAACGCGGTTCGCGGCCAGAGTTCGCAAATCTGTAACCCGGGGACAGCCGTAGAGACCGGTCCAAACTGTCCCCGAACTTCTGCCGGGGCATTGGGCTTGGGATCGAACGTCGAATGCTGCGGAGGACCACCCATCAGGAACAGCACGATACAAGCCTTTGCCTGACCACCCGTGGAAGCGACCGCATCAGGAGCAGCGTTGGCAACAGACCCATCCAGCCATGGCATCGTCAGCCCCAGCGCACCCAACCCGCCAGCACGCAGCAGTTCTCTTCGCTGAAATCCTTCGCACAGCCGAACGGCCGATTGCTGCAGGCTGAGCATAGTTGGTGGTTCCGATAAGCAGATACGAGAGGCGGGCAGGGGGAGGGGAAGGTCATTGCAGTCTACCGCCACGGAAATTCCCAGGCAACGACTTTCCAGACCGAAAATCAACGATTTCAACGGAATTCCGTTGAAAAACGCCGTGTTTTGACCACTCAAACCGGGGCCAAACCGGGGCCATCCACCTTTAAAAGCCAGTGCCGGTGCCAGGCACCTTGGTATCTGGCCGTTCGAAAAACTGCCCCCAAATTTAAATGGAAGATGTTTTCATCCTCATCCCAAAAACCAGGCCGTCAAGGCAACCAGGTGCAAGGCACCTTTGGGAACTGGCCAGGCACCCCGGGAACTGGAGCGTGGGGAAAATAGCCCCCGGAGCTCACGCGAATATCCCGAGTTCAAATAGAATACTTTTTTGTCATTAATCTCCGGAAGGAGAATCGTGGGCTGCGCTACGGGGATGCCAGAAGAACGCAGTCCGATATGGGGCTCCGCCGATGAAGTTCGCCAAAGTCTCGTTGTCCGACTAGAATTCAGCGTCGAAGGCTTTATGTTCCCCTCAGGAATCGCCCGCCGACGGGCTGCGTTCTGTGCTCTGCGGATTTTTCCGGGATGCCAGCGGCGGGTTGGTCGTGTTTTAAATACCTGTGACCAGCAGATGCTCTTTCTTTAAACTTTGCCTGATTTCTAACGCTATGGACAGCCATTCAGCTGATGCCCATTCCCCTGAATCGTCTTATTCAACGCCTGCGGAAATCCGACCTCAATACCGGCGGCGACGGGCCCTGATCAGCGGATCACTGGTGCTGTCGCTGGTGGTTTCTGCTGCCATTGTGGCCCCGTCTGTGTTGATGCAGACCTCAGCGAGCAACATTCTGCTGGGCTCGGCGGTTGGTGACCATCTTTCTGCACAGTCTGCCGGGGCCGAGGGGGGATGGATGGCTCCGCTTGTCTTCCGGAATGTCGTCATTTCGGATGACGTCGGAGCAATCGAATGCACCATTCCCGAACTGCAGACATCGAAGGGGCTTTTGCAATTCCTGCTGGGTGGCGGCGATGTGACGCAGTTAACTCTGCGGGATGCGGTGATGAAGATTCATATTGGCGACGATGGCCAGTGGCCGAAATTCGGTTCGGAGGAACCATCTGACAGCAGGCTAAACTTCACAATTGAAAACGGAAATCTGCAGCTGACCGTTCCCTGGCGGGTTTTGCCACTGGTAGATATTGATCGACTGAATTTGACAGGTCGTGTTGGTCCGAATGAACAACAGCGTCGGGTTTTCTCGCTGGATGCTGCGCAGATCTTTGACCGAACACCTTTATCCGAAGCGCATACAGAACAAAACCTGGCACTGATTGCTCCGATACTTTCTCAGACAACAAACCTGACGGGCTCTGCATCTGTCTGGCTGGATTCTATTTCGATTCCTCTGGACAACACTGGCAGTCGATCACCGTTTCCCCTTGGAGGACGGGTTGTCTTTCACGAATTGAATGCACAGCTTCGCGACACGATGGCCAGCCAGCTCACCGTGTTACTCGGCCAGACATCCGGCATGACTCTGCCCGACCGTATCGCGGTGATTCGGGAGTCTCGCGTCAATTTTGAAATCACGGACGCGGGCATTCATCATGACAGCATGGTTTTTGTGCTGCCTCAGCTGGCCCCGGATTTCGAGGTAGCATCCAGTGGCACGCTGGGTCTGGATGAAACACTGGATCTGCAACTGGAGGTTCGTTTACCTGCGGTGCTGGGAGACGACAAGCCTCTGCTGCGTCTTCTGTCTCAGGCCTCGACAACACCCCTTGTACTTTCCGTGACGGGCACAGTGGCAAAACCGATTTTTGGAATACCGGGCGGTTTCAGTCTTCTGAACAGTCTTGCCCGGGAATTAGACCCGGGGTCTGAGGGTGAAGCGAAGCCTTCGCTTCCGTCAGCGATAGGCGGCCTGATTCAAAGTGCGCGAAAGCCCAAAGGACCCAACTCTGCGAAATCCATTGCCGGATCTATTCTGAATCTGATTCGGGCAACGGAAAAATCCAACGAAGATACGACCCCGAAAGGCGGGAAGTCTGACGGAAAAGCGTCCCGGGATAAGTAACAGCACGGGCTGGCTTGCGATCCGGACCCTTGACAGAGCGAACTGACAATTGGCGTTATTCGACAGAGATCGGAAGGCTACCGGTCTCGGAATGCTTCAGTGCTAAAACTCGCAGCAACCGATTGAGTACTCGAGAATTCCACTCGTAGCTTTGACACTTCTGGCACAACCTCAGCACGCCACCACCGGACAGTCCTTTGCGCCAACCCCCCGGCAATCGACACGTGGCATTTTCGCCGCGCACAATAATCAGCGGCTGCACACGCTTACCGGTAGAGTTCTCCAGCCACTCAAGAAATGGACCGCGAGCCCTGAAGTTATCGCGACTGGTGCCCATTACCGAAGACGTTGGTACCAGCAACTGAAGCTGATACTGTCCTGCGTGACTGATTGCACATTGAAGGCCCATGCGAATGGACTGTTCTGCATGCCGATAGGTGTGCATGTCCTGGCAACCGGGCAGAACCACCAGTGATCGTGCTGACAGCTCGATTGCCATGTCTACAGCACGAGCAGTGTCGTCCTGCGCCTGTTCAAAGGTCATTCCCATGCTGCCGGTGAATCCACCGCTGTAGCCAAGACTACTGACAGAAATCCCGGCGTCAGAAAGGATATGCTGCGCTCTTGCAGAATCAATCTGCTGCAACTGCTGTCGACGAACGCTGACATATCGCACACCCTGTGCAACGAGTGCTTCAGCTTCCGCCAGAAGTTCGTCAGCGGTCCGGGAACGCAGTGGATGAGACACTGCGATGCGAGAGACCAGAGATTGCTTCACCCAGTCCGGTTGTTGTTCGAGAAAGACATCCATCGGGATCGTTGCAGGCCTTTACTGGAACAGTTGGTGAATACGTCTAAGTGTCCGCTTAAAGTTTTCTGACAACAGATCCGGGGCTGACTTGCCCGTTTCAAATGCTGTTCAGGTCTTCGATCAAACACTGACAACCGAAGTTGACATGGTCTTCTTCGATGGGCGGTACTGTGAAACAATTGACCTCTTCTGTAAACGCTGAACCACAAAGAAATCCAGGGATACGCGGGTAATCATCCGAACCGTCTCAACTGCCTGCTGTTCTGCTTGACGAACAGGATTCTTCTGACTATCGCTTTGTCAAACCTTAGTTTTTGGGTTACGTCATTCCCGCGCAGGCGGGAATCCAGTGCCGCGATCCGGATTCCCGCCTGCGCGGGAATGACGGTGAACCCCAATTTCACGTCGGTGAACCCCAATTTCAAGCTTTGACAAAGCACTACCGCTTCCGTTCAGCTTCCTGATCCTGCAAGCCTTCCCGAATAAATTGCGTATTCCCGCAAAAGATGGTTCCCAAACTGAACTCTGACGCAGGGCATTGTTCTGTATCAACTGCAGCAGATTGGGCGAATGTGCGTTGATCGCACTGGGTCCTGCCTGTCATGATATCAGAGATTCTGGCTTCCAGACGATCTGCTCAGACTTCTGCCTCAGGCGATCTCCAATGCTCCTTCGAATTCTCAGCCAATTCACCTTCCTACTGCTGCTTTTGCAGGCCTTCCCTTGCTTCGCAGAAGATTTTTTTCGCAATCAAGTCGCACCGATTCTGCAGCGACGCTGCCTGAGCTGCCACAATTCGGACGATCGAAAAGGGCAGTTTTCGCTTCAGACCAGGGATGAACTGAATTCGTCTGGTATGGTGGATCCGGAGAATCCCGACAGCAGTTTGCTGATTACAGAGATTACCAGCAGCGACGGCAAACCTGCTTCCATGCCAAAGGACGGAAAGTCGTTGACGAATGACGAGGTAACTGTGCTCAGACAGTGGGTGCGTGGTGGCGCCCTATGGCCCGATGACTTTCAGCTTACCGAAGCGGTTGTTGATGACTTTCAGTGGTGGTCTTTTCAGCCTCTTCAAAATCCGGAAGTGCCTGCCTTTGAAGACGCACAGGCCCGCGAGTGGATTCGCAACCCTGTCGATGCATTTATTCTTCGGGGCCTTCGCACTCAGGGACTTTCGCCATCTCCTGAGGCCGATCGCCGAACGCTGATTCGTCGAGTCACTTTTGATCTGCTGGGACTGCCGCCCACGCCCACCGAAGTTGATGCCTTTGTGAAGGATGAAGATCCGAACGCCTGGGACAAACTGGTCGAACGTCTGCTGGCTTCACCCCACTATGGCGAACGCTGGGCGCGACACTGGCTGGATGTTGTACGGTATGCGGACACCTGTGGTTACGACAAAGATAAGCTTCGCCCCAATGCATGGCCCTACCGCGATTACGTCATTCGGTCATTCAACACCGACAAACCGTATGCGCGCTTCGTTCGTGAACAGGTCGCCGGAGATGTCCTTTATCCCGGCGATCCCGATGGTATTCTCGGTCTGGGATTCCTCGCTGCCGGGCCGTGGGATTTCATTGGCCATGTTGAGGTACCCGAATCCAAAATTGATGGCAAGGTGGCCCGCAATCTGGATCGAGATGATATGGCCACCGGAACACTGAACACGTTTTGCAGCCTGACGATTCAGTGTGCCCGCTGTCACAACCATAAATTTGATCCGTTCACTCAGCAGCACTACTATGGACTGCAATCCGTGTTTGCTGCCGTCGATCGTGCTGAACGGCGTTATGACACAGATCCGGAAACAGAGACGAAACGTACTGAGCTGGCAGCCGCCCGGGCCGCAGCCACTTCAGAGTCCGATCGCATGGAAGCAGAAATTCGCAGCGAAGGCGGCGAGAAACTCGCAGCCATGAACAAACAACTGGCAGAGCTGAAACCTCTGGCGGGAGTTGCCCCAAAACGTCCGGAATATGGTTACCACAGCGAGATTGCTGCCAAACAGGATACCACCAAATGGGTGGAAGTGGATCTCGGATCGGTTCAGGAGATCACTTCGATTTCACTGCATCCCTGCCATGACGATTTTGGTGGAATTGGTGCCGGCTTCGGTTTTCCCATACGATTTCAGATCGCACTGGCAGCCTCTGTCAGCGAAGACCAGAAGCCATCTGACTATCAGGTTGTTCTGGATGAGACCAGTACGGATTTTCCCAACCCTGGTCTGACACCTGTTTCCTGCTCAGTGACTCGTTCAGCCAGATTTGTCCGCGTTACGGCGACACGCCTGGCGAATCGGTCGAATGACTTCATCTTTTCTCTGGCGGAAGTCACCGTTCTAAATTCTGAGGGTCGAAATCTCGCCGCTGCCGCCACCATCACGGCTCTCGATTCGATAGAAGCCCCCGAACGCTGGCGGAAAACTAATCTGACCGATGGCATCTGGCCGGCACCAGTAAATGCAGACGCCGAAAAGCAACTTGCCGAAGTCTCAAAGGCACACGCAGCTTTAATGCAGACTCTGGTGACGCCCGCACGTCAGGCGAAACGTACTCAGTTGCAGGCAGTCATCGAAAACGTCGATCGCGAACTGGCCGCGTTGCCTACAGGCCGCATGGTCTACGCCGCGGCTACCCATTTTCCGGCTCAGGGTAATTTCATCCCTACTCAGGGCAAACCACGCGTCGTTCGACTGCTGCATCGAGGTAACGAAACGCAACCCCGTGATGAAGTCACACCAGGAACGGTACCGTTGTCGGCAGCGGATGTCCCCACTTTTCCTCTGACGGCAGAACATTCCGAAGCCGATCGTCGAGCTGCTCTTGCCGAATGGATCACTCGCCCTGAACATCCCACAACATGGCGTTCCATAGTCAATCGCGTCTGGCAGTATCATTTCGGCCGGGCCATTGTGGATTCACCGAATGACTTTGGACGTATGGGACAACTTCCAGTACACCCGGAACTGCTGGACTGGCTGGCCAGTGACTTTCTTCGCCAGGGGCAGTCCTTCAAAACACTGCATCGATTAATTGTTACCAGCAGCACGTACCGCCAGTCGTCTGCTGAAAACGTCGAATCCGCTCTGAAGGATAGTGACAATCAGTTTCTGTGGAGAATGCATCGACGGCGCCTGACAGCTGAAGAAATCCGCGACGCCATACTGATGGTCAGCGGAAAACTCAATCCGGATATGGGCGGGCCTGGATTCTACCTGTTTGAACTGGAAAAGACCGATCACTCACCTCATTACGAATATCACAAGTTCAATCCGGAAGATACGCGATCTCATCGTCGCAGCGTTTATCGGTTTATCGTTCGGTCGCAGCCTGATCCCTTCATGACAACTCTGGACTGCGCAGATTCGTCCCAAAGCACTCCGCGGCGACATGAAACGCTGACTGCTCTGCAGGCTCTTTCTCTGCTGAATAATCCCTTCAACCTGACGATGGCTCGTCATTTTTCTGAACGGTTGCAGAAGGAAACTATGTCCACAGATGAGCAGTTGAACCTGGCATGGAAACTTCTGACAGGTCGGGAACCGGAGAGTTCAGAATTAAGTTCTTTGAAGACTTATGCTGAGCAACATGGGCTTCCTGCTCTGTGCCGATTACTGCTGAACCTGAATGAATTTGTGTTTGTGGACTGAATCAGGACAATGGGTCGACTGCGAACTGCTGCCACGCTGCCTTGTCAGGACAACAGTACGTTGACACGATTAACAATCAGACCATTTGAACCATCGCATTCGAAACACCGCACTGATCCCGAGGATCTGCTCCTGTTTTGCCTTCAGCCATCCGATGCCGGCGGAGCAGGGCAGCACGGATGGTGCAGACCCCGCTGATACGGCCGGTCCAGACATTATTTTGATTCTCTGTGACGATCCTGGCTGGTGCAACCCTGCCTGTTTCAGCAACGCTGAACCGACAAGCATCAAACTCAGAGTTGGTCGAAGGGCGCTCGGCAGATCGTTGTTGAGTGAACATGATGACTTGCTGCGTCAGAGGCTTTTATTACCGGGGACGCCGGGGCTGCGGTGGGTAGCGAAGTAGCGATTGTCCCGAATCCAGTCTTCCCGAGTGTACGAAATTACCGAGGTGTCCGTTTCGCGAACTTCCAGCAGCGATAACCGAAACCCCAATTCTGTAATCTCTGTGAATAGCATCCACGCAAGATTCTCGACGCTGGTCGGTCCGTTGAACAATTTCAGCTTGAAGTTTTCCCCGGTCCGACAGCAGTGGTCTCTGAGTGTTTCGTAGAGTGGGTCCTGGATATTGATCAGCATCCCATGGTCGTAGTGTTCCTTCAGCCATGGTTCGACCTTTTCGTCGAATGTGCCAAAAAGAGTACTGATTTCGCCATCACGTTCGACTTCGAAGAAACAGCGGACTCCGTAGCGATGTCCGTGAGGATTACTGCATTTGTCCTTCAATGTTTCATTTCGATGGGCCGCGTAAAACTTGTACTCTTTCTGAATGATCATTGATTCTCTCCGGAGACGCTGCTGTTCGACGTGCCGAAGCATACCAGGAACCGTTCCCTTTTTCCCGAAATACCTGCCCTTACAGTCCGCGGTTCTCAGAAAACCCGCTTCCACCCTTCGACGCGGCCATCAGAATACCCTGTAAACGGGCTGTCGCCGCCTGAATTGTCCATCGCGCCTCTATGGTTTTTTCTGCAGTCTCCGCTCGATCCGCCGCTGCCCTGGGGTTATCACGAATGTCCGCGATGGCTTTCTGCAACGCAACAGCGTCATTGATCGGAACCAGTATTCCCAGACGACCGTTTTCCAGAATCTCCGCTGGACCGGATTCGCAATTACTGGAAATCACTGGCGTCTGACACACCATGGCTTCCAGCAGAACATTCGGCATGCCTTCGACCAGTGATGGCAACACAAAAACACTGGCTGTCCGATACCATGCTGCGGCATTTGTCTGAAACCCCGGCATCTTCACCACCTGATTCAATCCGGAAGCGTCAATCTGCTGCTGCAGTTTTTCTCGATGGCCCCCTTCTCCCAGTAGCGCTACACGATACTCTGTCTGCGTATCCAATTTCACTAATGCCCGTACCGCTTCGATCAGCAGGTGAAACCCTTTTTCGTGATTCAGTCGACCGGCTGAGACGATCCGAAAAACCGGGCGACCCTCGGTTTCCGACGCGTTCCACCATGCATCTTCCACAACTCGTGCGGCTAACTGCCGCACCTGGGTTGTATCAATCCCATTGTACTGAGTCACGATCCGTGCGGGTTCTATTCCGTAAAAGCGAATAGCTGCTTCTCTGGCACCATCAGATACCGCCAGCACGCGGGTCGAGCGATTATACAGGCGATGCAGCAACCGCCGTTTCAACCATTGAAAGCGACCCGCCACCGGCGCAAATCCGGTCTCTGGATTGGTAACAATCGTGGAGACATTTGGAATATGTACACGTTGCGCTGCCGCGGCGGTGATCAGTGTCATCAGAAATGTGCGATCGTAACTTACGTCCGCATGCACCTCCTGCAGACACGCGGCATAATCAGCAACTCGCCGGGCATGCATGCGGCCAGGAAAATACCAACGCCTCGACGCTGAACTGACGCGTTCTTCAAAGACAAACACAGGGACATCCGCTGGAATTTGATCCAGCAGCGGTCCGGAACGGTAGATCAGATACAAAAACGGTTCGAAGAGCGTTCTGTCAAGATGCTGCAGGATTTGCACCAACTGCCGTTCAGAGCCTCCGCCGTGCATGGCTCCGATGGCACACATGACTCGGATTTTTCGCATTGTGAAAACTGCCTTTGGGGTCGCGTCAGCCGGTGCGACTCAGACTCCGGTTTAACTCAGTCGCTATTTACAAGCCTGTGCCAGTTATCACGGCTGAAACAATACACCGGCTACTTTTTGCGTGCGAAGTTAATCTGCCGATGCACCAGCTTCAGGGATTAGTTCCAAAATCCCGGCTATGGGTTGCAATGCCGCGATCAGAAACGTGATGTGTTCGTCGAGGTCAACACCCAGGTCAGCCGCTCCACGGACAATATCATCGCGATTCACGGCCGCCGCAAACGTCGTTGTCTTCAGCTTTTTACGGACGCTTTTCGCTGTCATACCTTCCAGACGTCCCGGTCGCATCAACGCACATGCGACCAGAAAACCACACAGCTCGTCACAGGCATATAAAGCCTTGTCCATTTGTGAAACACGCGGACAGTCTGTCAGATAATCCGCATGGGACTTGATCGCGTAGATCACATCTTCCGGATAGCCCTTTGATCGCAGAATTTCAGACCCCTGCAGAGGATGATCCGGAGGATCTGGCCAGCGTTCGTAGTCGAAGTCATGCAGCAGACCAACAGTGGCCCATTTCTCCACGTCCTGATTCCAACGCACCGCGTAGGCTCGCATTCCGGCTTCCACAGCAAACATGTGCCGCTGTAATCCGGGATTCTTCACATAGTCATTCAGCAGTTCCAGATTCTGTTCGCGGATCATAAATCGTCCTCTGTGTCAGCCAGTGCCTGTCAGCAACCGGTTTGTGTATCACACCAGGGCCTGAACCAGACGCTCACGCATACCGGCTAATGAGTTTATTCCTCCCGGCGATTCAGGAGTTTTTTCCAGATAGCCTGTCGTGCACCAATTATGATCCCGGTCACAAATCCGGCAAGGTGACAGGCATTCGCCACGTTCCCAAAAATTCCTGCCATGCACATCACCATGAAAAAGATCGAATAAACGACTTGATCCTGACTCAGACCGATCCCGTGATAAGGCTGTGTTTTGCCTTTCATCCATGCGTAACCCATCAGTCCGAAAACGACGCCGGACATGCCACCAAAATTCGGGCCGGACCAGTACAACTGCGCCACGTTGGACACGATGGCCACAATGAACACCAACGCACCAAATCGCCAGGTGCCACGAACAAACTCAATGTAGCGACCGAGCCCCCACATCCAGTGCATGTTGAAGAAAATATGCAGGACTCCAAAATGAAGAAAGATCGGTGTGATCGGTCTCCAGTACTGTCCACTTTTCAGCAGTCCCTCTGGATCTGGTTTTGCAGGATCCCGAAACAGTTCCAGAAAAAAATTGTCCGAGGTCTGAAATCCCTGTGCTGGTTGAATAAAAAGTGCTTCAAGAAGTTCGGATTCCGGGTTATTACAGGTCGGAAAAAACAAACCCCCCTGCTTCAGAGACGTCTTCCAGTCGGTGGTCAGGGCCACGACCAGAATACTTAAACCAATCAGGATGACTGTCAGTGGGAAGCAACGGTACCAGACACCATCCCATCTCTCACGAAGTCTGCGGGTGACACTTTCATTGGAAGTGGATCGCCGCTGCTCTGTTGGGGCTGGGGTCTTCTTCACGGCTGTGATCGCCGCTGTCACTGAATCGGAATACGGATCATCCAGAAACGTTTCCAGAACCTGCCGGGCCTGTTGTCGCTGATCGTCGCTGACAATCCAGATTGTCCATTCTCCCTGTTCCTGTTCCACCTGATTGGTAATCAGATGCGATGTCAGAAACGCTGACAAACGTGCGGCGATCTGCTGATCGCTGAATGTGTGCAGTTCTCTCATAGGGCCAAACTACTTCCTGACAGGGAAACGCTCTTCCCTGATACTGTTTCAACAATCACCTGAAGGAAGTCTCTGATGTCGCTTCAGATCCTTCGTTTTTTGATTTCACCATCAGTTTTCACAGTGTCGCAGAAGAAATCACGGCTGCGAAGTGGTTTTCATTTCATTTCCGGCTGAGCATTGCATCTTTCTGAAAACGATCAATACTGGTGACGTCGGATCTGAAGATTCACTTTCAATCACATCTGTTCGGCAGTCATTAAATTCTTCCGCCAGCTTCAAAACTGCTGCCGCCTCTTCCTGCCCCCCGGAATGCCCTCGGTAAGCAATCACTGTGATCACTCCACCCGGACGCAGTATTTTCTCAGATAGCCTGAGAGCCTTTACTGTGGATTCCGCCTGTGTGGTGTCTATCTTGTTACTTCCTGGCAGGTAACCAAGATTAAACATCACCGCGCCAAATCCGGTAATTTCCTGCGGTAAAGCAGTAATAATTCGTTCGATCTCCTTTGCGTGATCTCCGTGCAGCAGTTGAACCCCTGCAAGACCGGCTTCTCTGAGTCGTTCCCGTGTGTTGGTAATCGCTGTTTGCTGAATATCAATCGCAAACACGTTTTGGGTCTCTGTTAATCCCGCCAGAAACACGGTGTCATAACCGTTACCGGCTGTGGCATCCAGAACTGCATCTCCGCGAACGACCGCACGTCGCACGATTGTATGAGCCTTTGAAGTGAGCGAATTGCCCCGCCGGATCAAAGGCGTTGTTGCCTGAGTTTTACCGATCGCTTTCTGCTGGATGCTTAAAAATTGTTCCGCTGCCCATGGGGCCAGTAGTGAACCATAAGAACCCAGTCCATTCAGTATCCCAACGTGCGGATACTGATGATGAACCTCCATCACAACCTCACGCCGCCTGGTGCCAGCACGAATCCCGGAAACATGCCCCTTCACTCTACACGGACCATCCACCATGACCGGCAATGCGGATAACAGTTCGTTCCTGCCGGCATCTGTTGTTTCGGAAGTCAGATCTTTTCGGTCGTAGGTTGCACCCAGCAAGTATGTGGTCGCGGAACTGGGTACTGACTGATCGAAGTTAAAAGCATGATCAGGTGTTAACCAGTAATCTCCAACAACAGCATCATATGCGAGTGGATTTTCCAGTTGAATTTTTAGGATTTCTCCTCGAAGCGGATGATCTGGAATTTCAGGAAACCAGGGATTTCCTACACCGGAAGCCCCCTGACAAAACACGATTCGATCGGCGGTCAGTTGCATGGAGGAAATTTGCACATGCTTTTCGTGCACAGAAATCCCGGTTGCCGGGTCCAGATCAGCGTCGATGTACTGGTGTTCTCTGCGGAAGAACTGTGCCGTACATCGCAGAAACGCTGGCACGTTTAGGCGAGCACCTTCCATTAAAAATCCAACAGGTCGGCCCTCTGGCCCGTGAATAAGTTCGACCAGATCGCGAACCGATCCATATCGCTCGTTCAGAAAAAAATCGCGGTCTCCCTGAGAAACAAAACTTCGAAAAACACTGATCTTTTGGTAAATTTTTTGTACGACCGCGTCTTCCACACGACTGTAAAACTGCTCCGCCTGGATCACCTTCGACGCGTAATCCTTTTGTAGTGTGAACTTTTTTCCACTAATAGGCATTATCAGCCCAGCGGCGACGGTTGACGCGCATGGGCGAGCTGAAGAATTCACCAGGGTGACAGCTTTTGACTGCCAATGCAGCTGCCATGCCAGCACGGAACCGGCGATTCCCTGACCAAGAATGACTATGCGTTCAGAACGAGGGCTGCTCACGAAAGAATTCACCGACTTTCTTTCCGGGCCTGTTTTCCCCGAAATCCATTATGAGCAGCGTTTCGCTGCAGTTTCTCAGGCACCTGCTTTTGCCCTGCTGGATTGTACGCTGGAAGTGATCGGAGACAAAAGTCGCTGACTCCCTGGCAGTTTATCTGGCCCGCGTGAGGGTCTCTGTGCTGTTCGGGAGGATACGGACGATCATTTGAAGAATGTCCACTACTTTTTCGAACCGTAGCAGGAATATGCGATGCACCTCAGAGCGGATTTTCGTGTGCAGACGAGTATTCGGACAGTGCCTGCTTTTTTGACTTTTCGGAGGATTTCCGGCTGTGATTCCGACGGTTGTTGTTTTCTTTCCCCTGACTCAACGTTTATCCTGAACAACCGTAATGGTTCGCCACCCTTCTTTTAACGGCCTTTTCAGAAAAGGTTCCCTCCATGGTTCAAAAATCCCAAACGGGACGTCGCTCATTCCTGCAGTCCACTGCCGCTGGTTCCGCAGCGATGCTCTCAGCGGGTTTGCATGTCTCTGCCAGTCCTTCCCGGCCATCGCGAAGTGCCCTCGAAAATCTCAATATTGCCTGTATTGGGACAGCCAATCGCGCAGCGGAAGATGTCAACGGGGTCATGAGCGAAAACATCGTGGCCATCGTCGATGTCGACTCCAGCTACCTTGGTCGCTGCAAGTCGATGCTGACGGAAAAAAAGGGTCTGGAGCCTCGCACCTATGCTGACTACCGGGAAATGCTGGTGGCAGAAGGCGACAAGATTGATGCCGTGGTGATTGGAACTTCTGACCACCATCACGCTCCGGCAGCCATCCGGGCGATTCGTGCTGGTAAGCATGTTTACTGTGAAAAACCCCTGACTCACACGATTTTCGAATCCCGATTGTTGGCAAAAGCCGCTGCAGAAAAGGGCGTTGCAACCCAGCTGGGAACTCAGATTCACGCGGAAAACAACTACCGCCGCGTAGTGGAAATCATCAAAGCCGGCGTTTTGGGGAATGTTACGGAAGTTCACGTCTGGGTCGGCAAGGGCTGGGGCGGTGGAGACCGGCCTGCGAAGGCCGATCCGGTTCCTGCGACTCTGAACTGGGATCTGTGGCTCGGACCAGCGCCAGAGCGTCCCTATGCGAATGGCCAGTACCATCCTGCCAACTGGCGTCGCTGGTGGGACTTTGGCGGCGGCACATTGGGCGACATGGCCTGCCATTACATGGACCTGCCATTCTGGGCTTTGGATCTGCGTCACCCAACTCGTTGTGAAACTGTAGGTCCAAAAGTTCACCCGGAAACCTGTCCGCTGGGTCTGATCGTCAAATACGACTTCCCTGCTCGGGGAACTCAGCCGGCATTGAAGTTCACATGGTATGACGGCGACATGATTCCGAAGAAGATCGCCGATCAGCCGGTACCGGCAAACGGTGTGATGTTTATCGGCTCTGAAGGCATGATGTTCGCCGACTACAGCCGCTACAAACTATTTCCGGCCGACAAGTTTGCCAGTTTCAAGCCACCAGCACAGACGATTCCCGATTCAATCGGGCATCACGCCGAGTGGATCAAGGCCTGCAAGGACGGTTCACCAACAACCTGCAACTTTGATTACTCCGGTGCTCTGACCGAAACGGTCCTGCTGGGCAATGTGGCTTACAGATTGGGCAAAGCCATCGAATGGGATGCCGCCAACCTGGTCGCGACCAATGCTCCGGAAGCAGCAAAACTGGTCAACAAAGAATACCGCAAGGGATGGGAAGTGGTCTGATTCCATTCGGACCAATACCCGGACATGCCGTGTGAAACGGGTGTCAGGACCTTCAACAACAAAGAGCCCGGGATTTGCTCCCGGGCTCTTTTCGTTTTCCGGTAATATCATCAGCTTCCGGACCTGCTGCGATTTCAGGATTTGGAACCCGTGTTTTTACAGTCGACCGGGCACAAACAGTTGGTCGGGTGGATGGCACCTTTTCTTTCCGCCTTTTCTCCCCGCACCTTTTCTCCCCTTTTCTCCGGTGGATGGCACCTTTTCTTTTCTCTGGTGCATAAGGTCCCTCTGCGCTTCAAAATTGTGTATTTCTGGGTCTGCTTTTAAGGATCCAAAGATGAGGTTCCCGGGGTGGATGGCACTTTTGCGCTTTCTTTTGCGCTTTTGCCCTGGTGAGTTTGCGTCCGGCAGTTTTCGGGATTTGCTCCGATTCCTGATGTTCTGTTCCTGTCCAGAGACTGCTGTGTGTTGATTGATATCAACGTGCTTTGGGTTTCGTGTGATTTCAGAGAGAGAAAAAATAAATAGAAATGTGTTGTAGAAGTGACAGTAGTAAAGGCATGTCAAAGTGTTGATAACTCAGATGCGAATTTCTCTAAGTGGTTTCAGCAAATGGACTTGAGGAAAGTGGCAGGTGTTGATAGTCAGGGGAAGACAAGTGGAGAGATCTGGTGAGAACTGCCA
Organism: uncultured Planctomycetaceae bacterium; assembly: GCA_903871805.1. Taxonomy (GTDB): domain Bacteria; phylum Planctomycetota; class Planctomycetia; order Planctomycetales; family Planctomycetaceae; genus SXXK01. The sequence goes on from CAIQIE010000209.1 coordinate 58,100, forward strand.
GTGAAAACTGGAAGAAACCACCATGTCTGAAAGAATCAGGATTAAGGATTGTGAGTGAGTGTTGACTTTGTGCAGCGGCATCAGGCATCAGAATCAACAAGTTATCAACACCTGAAGAACGCTGTAGACAGGGATGATTTTCGGCAACAAAGAGCATCTCGGGCGGTTGGCTGCCGGTTGGTTTTCAGGCGTAACGGCGGTTCCTGCACCATGCTCTGATGAGTAACTTTGGGTGCAGGAATGCCTGGATTTTACGGTCTGGAATTTGTCGGATCGCGTCTGAAGAATGGCGGCTACTGGCCTTCGTACTCGGTCTGAATGGCCGTATTTGGCAGATTTTTCTTTAGTTCCGCCACAGCGCTTTCAGAGGCGCCCAGAGCCGTCCGAGTAATTTTCAGGTCTTTTAGAGACTTGAGATGAAACAGAGCTGGGGCTCCTGCTTCGGTAATCTGAGTGGACCCAAGGTGCAGGAAAGTCAGTTGATTCATGTCTTTCAGTGCTGGCAGGCCGGCGTCTGACAACTTGGTGTTATCAAGGTTCAGCCAGGTGAGATTGGTCAGCGGAGCGAGAGCCAGTGCCCCTGTATCAGAGATCTGAACGCGCCACAGATTCAGTTTTTTCAAGGTCTTAATGGAGGCCAGCGATACCATGCCGGCGTCGGTAATAATCGAATTTTCGCTGAAATCCAGTTCTTCCAGAGTTTTGCTGTCTTTCAGGCTTTCGAGAGCGGCATCACTGATGGAGGTTCTGGCGAGGCGAAGTTTTCGAAGCCGTGGAAACTGAGCGATGGTCTTAATTGCTTCATCATCCACAATGGTGGCTGCCAGATACAGTTCTTCCAGATCCTTCAGCGGGGTCAGATGATCCAAACCGGGTTTACTGATCCACAGGTCATCGAACGCCAGCACCTTCAGGGATTTGAGTGTTGACAACGCAGCCAGTCCGTCATCGCTGATCGTGGTCTGACCATTTTTCCCGGAAAATCGCAGGACTCGCAAACCTGTAAATTCAGCGATTTTCGGCATTGCAGCATCCGTGAGCGTGCATCCTCGAAGGTCCAGATTGGAAACGGAGGGGGCTGATTTTCGCAGATCAGGAAGCAGTGCTTCACCAAACGCTGTATCGGCGAGGTTTATTGATTTCAGGCTGGATAGCGTGGTCAGCTTTTCCAGCAAAGCGGCATCAATGGTTGTTTTTCGAAGGTCTGCGTCAGTTGCACGGCCGCCTTCATCGGTGGTAACGACAGCACCCAGCTCGGTTAAGGCCTTGATAGCGGCCTGTTCGCCGTCTGACGCTTTTGGGACGGATGGAGTGGTTGATTTTTGGGGATCGGCACAACCAGAAAGCATCACGGTTGCCAGGCACAAAGTTAAGAAGGATCGCATACGCGGAAATACTCCGAGGGCAAACAGGGCGGAATGTAGAGAAAGCAGATCGAATACAGCGTAAAGAATAGGAAAAACATGCGAACACTGGCAGTTGCAGGCCGAAAAAAGCCAGGAAATCAGAGTCCGATATCAGGACCGGCAAAGTGATTTGCGAAAGCGGATTCGAAGTAACTGAAGCAACGTGGGGCTGATGTCTTGCGGCCGAAGGAGCTGAAACCCGGCTTTCGTCTCTGACTGGCCGGCGAGTTCTGACCGGAATTGCGAGGGATTACGGCGGCGAGGGGAAACAGTTGTAACGGAACGGACTGTCCCGAGTCGAAGGAAAGAGACGTCGGAAAATCCTGCAAAGTTGAAGCTGGGCGGTGGTTCTGCTACTGTTTCTTGCTTGGAAAACTTGAAAAACCGGGACGTTCCGCGATAAATCGGAACTTTTCCCGCTCTGATACCGGTACTTTTTTAAGCGTGATTTTGGTTGGCGGTCACCGCAAAAAGTGTGACAGCCTCGATAGTCCTCAAGGTCTCACTTACGCAAAGAAACGCAATGCACAAGGTTACTCTTCTTCCAGGTGATGGGGTTGGTCCGGAAATTGCCGAAGCGACACGCAAGTGTGTCGAGGCCACTGGTGTGAAAATCGAGTGGGATGTGCAGGAGTGTGGCATTGAGGTGATTGAAGCAAAGGGAGAAGTCCCGAAGAGTGTACTGGAATCAATTCGAGCAAATGGTGTGGCGCTGAAGGCTCCGATCACCACCCCGATTGGCAAGGGATTTCGCAGTGTGAACGTGTTTCTCCGTCAGGAACTGGGGTTGTACGCCTGTGTGCGTCCCTGCAAGACCTACAAGGGAGTGCGTACCTTTTTTGATGCGTGCAACGTGGACCTCGTGATTGTCCGCGAAAATACCGAAGACCTTTACGCGGGCGTGGAATTCAAAGCTGGCGAAGCTGTGACCGAGAAGCTAATTGGCCAGATCAATGAAGCGTCTACCGGCAAGAAGATTTCAACGGGCCTGAAGACCACAGGCGTCAGTATTAAGCCAATCTCGGTTGAAGGCACGACGCGGATTGCCGACTACGCCTACAAGTATGCTGTAGAGAATAACAGGAAGTCGGTGACATCGATTTCCAAGGCCAACATCATGAAGTTCACGGACGGTCTGTGGTACGACGTGACGCGTGCTGTTGCCAATTCTTATGGATCAAAGCATGAGTGGCCGGATTTGGCCAAAAACGTGGCTCCATCAGCCGCGGCGAATGCCGGCAAGCTGGATGGCAGTCATATCACCTACATGGAACGTTTGATTGATAACATGTGCATGCAGTTGGTTCAGAAGCCAGAGCAGTACGATGTGTTGGTCATGTCGAATCTTTATGGTGACATTCTGAGTGACCTGTGTGCTGGTCTGGTTGGTGGTCTGGGCGTCGCTCCCGGTGCCAACATTGGAGCGGACGGAGCCATCTTTGAGGCGACTCATGGAAGTGCACCGAAGTACAAGGGCCAGAATAAGGTCAACCCGACGGCTCTGATTCTGTCTGCTAAACTGATGCTGGAGCATCTTGGCGAAGCGAAGGCAGCAGCGAAGCTGGAGCAGGCCGTGGCGGAAATCATTGCTGAAGGAAAAGACGTGACCTACGACATGAAAGCGGATCGCAACGATCCCACTGCCGTGGGGACTCAGGAAATGGCCGAAGCGATTTGCCGTCGGATACAGCAGCTATAAGTCGTTCTTCGGAAAGACAGCACAGAAGGCGGTCCGGACAACAGGGACCGCCTTTTTTCTGCGCGGAACACGAATCACCAGACTACTGCTTTGTCAAACGTTTTTGGGTTACGTCATTCCCGCGCAGGCGGGAACCCAGATCGCGGCACTGGATTCCCGCCTGCGCGGGAATGACGGTGAACCCCAAATTCAAGTTGGTGAACTTCAATTTCGGGCTTTGCCAAAGCACTACAGAATGGCATGCCGTATGGATCGTCGTGGAGTTTTGACCGGCAGTGTAGCGACTGTTTGCCTGCGGTGATTGTCGCAGTAGAGAAGCGATCGCGAGACCGTAGACCAGTCTGCAGCGGCATCAGGATTTCAAAGAGTAGCCAGGACGGGACTTGAACCCGTACGACCCGTTGGGGTCCCGGGATTTTAAGTCCCGTGCGTCTGCCATTTCGCCACCTGGCCTTACGGAGTCCGCGATGATCAAGGAGATCTCGACGGTTCGCGGACGACAGTCTGCCGGATGATAGCGTGGAAATCGGAAGAGGGGTAGCGCGGAAAACACAGTGGATTCGACGCCGGTCCATTTATTTTCTAAATTATTGGCCTGAAGCTACGAACGGGGACATTGAATTCGTCGCCTTCTTCCCACCTTCTGAACGGAAATCCCGCCATGCAATCCTGGCCAAAACGGTGTCTTCGGCGAATGTGTCTGGTCCTGACCAGTGTCAGTGTGTTGTCAACGATCGTTTTCGGCCAGACGGTTTCCGGACCGATGGGCACTGTGCCGCTGACGACTGAGGGTGATATCGCCTCGCAGATGGTGGACGGACTGGACCGTTTCCTGCTGAAGCAGATTGCAGACGAGTCGGCAGCGCGTCCATCACGATTTGAGTTCTCAACGGAATCGCAGGCAGCTCTTGAAGAGTCGTTAAAGCCCTATCGTGTGAAACTGGCGTCTTGTCTTGGAATTCGCGATGCACGACTGGCCTTTGATCGGCCGGAGATTATTACATGGGCCGGATTGTCGTCGATCGCCGGTGAATCGCAGGGTTTTATGATTCAGGCCATTCGTTGGCCGGTCTTGAGCGATCCGTCGCCGCAGGGGCAGGGCCTCGTGTCGTTGTCGGGTGAGGGTTTACTGCTGACACCGAAGGGGAAAATTCAGGCCAGTGTGATCGTGTTGCCGGATGCGGATCAGTCTCCGGAACAGTTGGCGGGGCTGCAACCGGGATTTCCAGCGGATCAGCAGATCGCGGCGTTGTTGGCGTCTTCGGGTTGTCGGGTTGTTGTACCGGTGTTGATAAGTCGTCAGCGAGAAAAGCGACTGGGTCGTGCGGATCTGACGCACCGTGAATATCTGCACCGGGCCGCATTTGAGCTGGGCCGGACGCTGGCGGGTTATGAAGTGCAGTCGGCATTAAGTCTGGTGGATTGGTTTGAAAAAGAGGCCCCGGAGCAGGCGATTGGAATCTACGGGCATGGCGAAGGCGGTATGGAAGCGCTGTTTGCAGCCGCACTGGATACACGAATTGACGCCGCGGCTGTCAGTGGGTTCTTTGGGCCTCGGGAAGGATCATGGAACGAGCCAATTGACCGGAATTTCAGCGGGTTGTTGAAAACTTTTGGAGCTGTGGAGCTGGCCTGTCTGTGTGCCCCGCGTGGTCTATATGTCATTACAGCTTCGGGGCCTGAAATGCAGTTAGCGGGCAATGGGGGTGCTCCTGCAGAATTGAAATCACCGGACCCGAAAGCAGCGGCAGAAGAATTGGGAAGAGCAAGAGCAAAGCTGGGGAAATTTGGTGATCGACTGACCCTTGGAACGCCGGCCGAAGCAAAAAATCCTGACGCACAAAGGGTGGTCGGACCAGGAGAGATCGCCACCTGGCTGAAACAGCTGACAGGGGCTGATTTGCCCATCAGTGCACCAGCGGTGACAGCCAGTGAAACCGTTGTGAAGGCGATTCAGGAAGGACGAGAAAAGCGTCTGATTCAGCAGATCGACAGACACAATCAGTTGTTGCTTCGGGAGAGTCCGTTTGTACGTAAGGAGTTTCTGTCAAAGCTGGATTTGACTTCTGTGGAGGCGTATTCGAAGACTGTGGAAGGGTATCGGGAGATTTTCCGCAAAGAAGTCATTGGGGAATTTGAGTTACCGGTACTACCGTTCAATGCGAGATCACGAAAGAGTTGGGAGACGGACAAGTGGACGGGGCATGAAGTGATGCTGGACGTCTTTCCGGGCGTGTTTGCCTATGGTGTGCTGCTGTTGCCAAAGGATCTGAAGCCCGGAGAAAAGCGTCCTGTTGTTGTGTGTCAGCATGGATTGGAAGGACGTCCTGTGGATATCTTTCAGGGCGACCATCCGGCGTATCATGACTTCGCAGCGAAGTTGTGTGAGCGGGGGTTTATTACATTTTCTCCACAGAACCCGTATATCTTCACGGATCGCTTTAGGACACTGCAGCGGAAGGCACAGCCGCTTGGGAAAACGCTGTTTTCGATGATTGTGCCACAGCATCAGCAGATCGTGGACTGGTTACAGACTCAGCCTTTTGTGGATCCTGATCGGATCGCTTTTTATGGGTTGAGTTATGGCGGCAAATCGGCAATGCGGATACCGGCGCTGGTGACGGATTACTGTCTGTCGATCTGTTCGGCCGACTTCAATGAATGGGTCCTGAAAAACGCGACGACTCGTCATAACTTCAGTTACATGTGGACGGGCGAGTATGAAATTTTCGAGTGGGATCTGGGCAGCACCTTCAACTATGCTGAGATGGCGGCTCTGATCTGTCCGCGTCCATTTATGGTTGAGCGTGGACATTTTGATGGAGTGGGCGAAGACGACTGGGTTGGGTATGAGTATGCGAAAGTTCGTCATCTGTATGCGGCGCAGCTGAAGATTGGCGACCGCACAGAAATCGAATGGTTTGTGGGGCCGCACACGATCAACGGTCAGGGCACCTACAGCTTTCTGCACAGGCATTTGAACTGGCCGGCAGATTTATCGAGGTGAGTGGTCTGGTATTCGGCGGATCGTGAAATCAAAGGTTTGATCGAAGAGCATCCATTCTTAGTCATTCGGTGTCTCCAGCAGGACGGAATTCTGCGTGAATTCGCCGTTAGACGCGAAGGCGACGGCAGCGTGGAGTCTGCCTGGGCGGTGTCTTCAGCAAAGGCATCCAGGCGATCGCAGTGGTAATGGAACTACAATGAGTATTTACACTTATTAGCTGGCTGTTGTGCCCTGCCGTCGAGTTTGTGAAATTTTATTCACATGGAGTTCACACTTTCTTCACAGAGTCTTTCCATGATTCCGCCGATTCAATAGCCGACGAAATTATTCATGATCAGTGCTGGTGGTGTCCGGTGGGTTTGTAGTCCCAGGGCACCTAAGCTGCGGCTGGTGAAAGAATTCTCTGTTCAGGAAGGGCGTTTTGTGAAGACGATCAGGAAAATGAGTTCAGTGAAGGAGCAGAGTCAGCGAAATGGTTTTACGCTGATTGAGTTGCTGGTGGTGATTGCGATCATCGCGATTTTGGTAGCACTGTTGCTGCCAGCGGTTCAGCAGGCACGTGAATCCGCCAGACGGACTCAGTGCAAGAACAACCTGAAGCAGATTGGCCTGGCTGTACACAACTTTGAAAGCACCTACAGCCGACTGCCGCACTCTGGTCAGTGCGATAGCACAGGGACTGCCACCACGACATACATGACTCAGTCTACGGCAACGCTGATGCTGCCATACATTGAGCAGGCGAACGTTTATCAGTTGATGGATCAGCAACTGAAGTTCGTGGACATGGCAACGGCTGGCTACAACACTGCTGTGTTGAATGCCAACGCAATTGGTGCTGTGTACAACGACGCGAATTATCCCAACACGGTCCTGGCAGCAAAGACACAGATCCAGGCATTCATCTGTCCAAGTACTCCGATTGATCAGGCCCGTCGTGCACCTGATGGGTTTGGTGTATGGGACTACATGTTTATCGCTGTCTCCGACATCGAAGACGGTTCTGCTGGTGCTGAAACACCACGAGGAACTCGCCCAACAACCACAGCTCGACGCATTGCAATGACCGTCGAGGGAATGTTGTCCTGTGATCCAAGACGCAAGTTTGGTTCGATCACTGACGGAACATCCAACACGGTTCTGTGTATCGAAGACGCCGGCCGTGCTCACCCGACTGCAGGTCGTCTTGGATCATTGTCCAGCCGACCATCTCCGAATGGTGAAGGTCCAGCATGGTCCGGTGGTGCCAGCGGTGGTCGCCGTATGTACGCATGGGCGGATCCTGATGCCGGTGCGAACGGTCTGTCTGGCCCAAGCAATGCTCTGTCACCAGCGTCCCGAGCAGCTCGTCCGAACAACTACAACACACCACAGGGCGGTCCTCCGGAGTGTCTGTGGGTGAACAATAACTGTGGTCCAAACGACGAACCATTCAGCTGGCACACCGGTGGTGTTCAGGCTGCGATGGGCGACGGATCTGTCCGATTCATCAGCGAAAACATTGACGTGATGACGCTGAAGTGGCTGGCCGGTGCTGCCGACGGTCAGATTATTGGCGATTTCTAAAATTCCACAGGACCTCTCCTGAAGTGCTCAGGCGGGTGTGTTCTGTGAGATAAAAAATCCCTGAGCCGCTGATTGTCAGAACAATCAGCGGCTCTTGTTTTCTAATGATCAGGGAAAAACTATGAGAGTATTGTTATCGCTGTTGGTTCTGTTTGCAGCGGGCTGCGGTGGCGTGGATGTCTCGCCAAATCCAGAGCCAGTCAGTGTCACAGTGAACGTCAGTATGGGCGGTAGTCCGGTCGATGGATTAAAATTCAATTTCCAGCCGATTGAAGGGGGACTGCCTGCCGTTGTGGAGATCAAAAAGGGAACCTTAAGTTCTCAGGTTACGCCAGGGACCTACACATGGTTTATCTCCGGTAGCGAAAGCGATCTGGCAAGCAAAAAGATCCCGGCAAGTTATCTGGAAGGATCGATGGATCGCAAGGTGACCGTGAAGGGTGGCGACACTATTGAAGCGAAACTGGACTGATATCGGTCCAGGAAAGTCGCAGCATTTTTTGCTGAGACGTTGATGATATCAGGGGGCAGAGACAATCTGCCCCTTTTTCATGCGCGAGCGATCGTTTGTCGTGCAGGGTGCCACCGTCAGAAAACTGATCGACCTGCACGCAGTAACATACCGGCTGATGTCAGCCGATAGGCGTAGCTGATGAATCGTGGCTGACGGCCCAGCAGTTGTTAGATTTGGAAATGGCTGGACGGGATGTTACACCTGAAGTGAGCGAAATCGCAGCAGACCACTGACGAAGAAGACAAGCGAGAACGCCAACAGGGCAGCGCAGGAAACGGCAATTACGCTGATGGAGGGTTGATCTTTTGTCAGAACTTCATTGTAGGCATCCAGAGCCCATGCATGAGGAGTGAGCAGGCTGATTTTCTGGGTGAACGGAGGCATCCAGGCGCGTGGAACCAGGCAACCACTGATACCGGCACTGGACAGTAGAATCAGGTTACCGAAGCTGGAAACCTGAGATTCCGTTTTGGCC
>CAIQIE010000210.1 GCA_903871805.1 uncultured Planctomycetaceae bacterium
CTCACAGCCACTCCGCAGCAGGGATTCCACAAACTCGGCCGTATTGTCACGGCAGCCGATCACAATTACACCATCGGTCCACAGTCTCTGTGTCATCTGCTGCTCCATCATCTACAGCCTGCGATACGCTACGCGGCATTTTCCCCAGGACTCCCACAGGTCTCAGCAGCCGACTGCCGGAGGCCTGTGGCATGCAGACAAATTCCCGCTTTCCACAGGCTGAGATCCTGTCCGCAGGACGATCTGTTGACGGGGGCTGTTCAGCGCGTCTCGGGCTTTTGAAGGCGATTCAGTTCCAAACGGCCAACATGCCACATGTACCTCGGGCCATAACCAGCTGTTTGAGGCCATTCGTTCAGAGTTGCCTGCTGGAGCGATTTGATGGCTGTCTCACGGTCGCCCTCCAGTGCAGCGTTCAGACCCACATACAAATGTGAATAGAACAGCCTCGACTTCCGATTACTTTCTTCCCCCGCATTCGCTGCCTTCAAAACCTGCTCGGCTGTCATGGTCCCCTGAAACAGCTGGTAAACTTCTCGAAACGGCGGACGGTCATCCTTTTCGTAACGCAACAGCTGCTCGCGAGCCTTCTCTTTTCCCGAGGCCCGATGATGGCAGAAGTATCGCCAGATGCCATTTTCCCGGTCCACACTGTCAAAACTGTGGTACTTCTCGAATTGATCGGCTCCCGCCTGCGAGTGGTCCGCAAGAAAGCAGGCAATCCCCAATCGCCAGTGTGAGGCATCCAGTGCAGGATCCAGCTGCACCATTTTGCGATAGTAGTCTTCGGCCTTTGCAGCGTTGCCCAGAAACATTTCTGCGTCACCCAGCTGCGAATACAGATCGACCGAGTTCTTTGCTGCAGGATCGGGCTTTGGCAGACTCTTCAGCTCTTCCTGAAACTGCTTCGTCTGCTCGGCATTGATGGACTCGATGCGCTTGGCCACATCCTCCGTCGTCTGCGCGAAACCGGTCGAAATGGACACCGTGATCAGAAGCAGCCATGCCGGCAGTCCTGAGCGAAGCACTGCATGGCAAAAAGACAGGTTCGGTAATGACGTCATCGCGGAGAACTTTCCGAATCAAATCCGAATCAAAACTGTTACGAGGCAATTTGCCTTGCAGCAAACTGGCCCAGGCGTGAAGTGAAGCGGTGCCTGTTACAGCGAACTGGCGACGGGGAACGCTTGCCAGATCGGTATGCCAACCGAGTAGTGCCCCGGATGTTGTGCAGGGCCTGACCGCGCAAACACCACGGGGCAGTGGTCTGGATTTTGGCTATTCAATCCGCACATGGCAGGGTAGTAACAGCAGCACCGGTTCTCGCTGCAGTAACTCCAGAGCAGGCAGATGCTGCAGCAGCGGACGCAGGGGCTGCGGAACCGCATCCGTCAGTGTTGCGAGCGGTTGGCGACTTTCCCCAGAACGTCCCAGCAGAGATTCCAGTGGACTCTGCGGTGCCGGCAGATTTTCCAGTTCCAGTTTCCCGTCCGTGTCGCCGACCAGTTGGCGTGCATAGGCAATCGCGTCTCCAAGCGTTCCCAGCTGATCGACCAGCCCGACAGCAAGAGCCTGTCGCCCGGTGTAAACACGTCCTCGAGCCAGTGCCTCCAGCTTCTCGTATTCCATCTTGCGCCCTGCGGCTGCTTTGCGGGTGAACTGACCGTAGATCTCGTTCAGCATGTTCTGCATGGTTTCCCGTTCAGAATCTTCAAAGGCGGATGTCAGACTCATCACACCGCTGTTCTTTCCGCGTTTGATCACCGATGTCGTCACGCCCAGCTTATTCATCAGACCTTCCACGGCGATTTTTCCGCCCAGAACTCCGATGGATCCGGTTAGTGTTCCCGGCTCTGCGAAGATCCGTTCGGCTCCCATGGAGATATAATAACCACCGCTGGCTGCCGTATCCCCCATACTGGCGACAACCGGCTTGCCACTGGCTTCCAGCGCGTGCCAGATGAGGTCACTGGCAAGCGCACTGCCACCGGGACTGTCGACTCGCAGAACAATCGCCTTAACATTGTCATCCTCAGCCAGCTTGTGAATCACCGGAACAATCTGATCGGAATTGATTCCCCCCGGGCCCGTCAACAGGGAGGTGGGATCACTGCCGGAGGAAATCGCACCCTCCAGCGTGAGTACGGCAATGCGAGGTTGGACACTGCCAGAGGATTCCGCGGGACCGGAGAGCATTTTCATCAGCGAAAACAGATCCAGTTCGGTGTCCGGCTTCGGCTTTTTGTAGTCCGGCCGCAGTCGTATGTCCGCGTTTGTGTCCAGCTCACCCAGCAGAGCCTTAAGATCGTCTTCGTAGGCGACCACATCAATCAGACCAACTTCGCGGGCCTTTGCGGCAGGGAGAAGTGCGATATCAATTGCTTCGCGGACTTTGTCTTCTGGAAGCTTTCGCGCGGTTGCAATTTGTCCGACCATATCCAGAAAGTGATCATCCAGAATGGCCTCCATCTCCTCGCGAAACTCTTTGCTCATTTCGGCCCGTGTGTAAGGTTCCGCAGCGGACTTGAAGGCTCCGACGCGCAGCATGTCGGCCTGAATGTCCAGCATTTCGAAGAGATTGCGATAGAAGGTCACTTCTGCTCGCAGACCAGTGAGAGACAGTGTGCCGGATTCCGGCATCAGAATCCGGTCGCAGGCTGTCGCAAGGAGATATTCCTTGTTGCCGCCATCGTTCATGCGTGCCCAAACCGGCTTGCCCGCAGCACGCACGGCAGCGATTGCTGTCTGCAGTTCGTTCAGTCGCGCCCAGCCAATATCAAGGCTGTCGAGCTTCAGGATGACGCCACGAATTGTTTTGTCTGTTCCAGCCTGTTTCAGCCGGTTCAGGACCGACGGCAGCGAATCTGAGACATCGCCCAACAGGCCGGGGGCCTGAGCCGCTTCCGGCAGGCTTCCGCTGAGCGTGATTTCGGCCCAGTTGACGCGAACTTTTGCGGGAGGCTTTTCTGCCGCAGCAGCCTGAGCCGTGGATTCGTCTGAACCAACAGAGGTTGGGCAGAGTGTTACGATGACGAACAGACAGGTCAGTACCGACAGTCCACGGGACCACAGCATCAGAGCACCTCGTCAGAAAACTGTTGACGATTTCCGGATCCCGACTTGTTCGGGACACCACGAATTATGCGGAGCACAGAGAAACCAGTGTAACCCCTGCGGGGATTTTCTCCCAGATCGACGTGGTTGTTCCGTGCGGGAAGTTCGGGATTTTTCAGGGGCACGGGCAGTTCGGTGCGCGGGATTGCCGAGCGAATTCGCAGCGGAACGCATAAATGTTCAGGATTCGTGGCACCGCAGGAGCGTCGGCCTCCCGAATTTCTCGCCCGCGCCGAATGCGAGTTGGGGCAGAGTTGTGCGAGGCTACTTGCTGCGGAGATGCTTCGCGAGAGATTCGAAGGAAAAACCGGCTTTGAACCGATCATCCATGGCCTTCCCGGCGGTGATCAGTTCGGCCGCCGTCATGCGTTCCTTTTTCAGACTGCCAACCACCACGACGCCCTCAGAACTGGGCAGACTAAAAACGTAGGTCTGGGGGAACGCAGCGCGAATCGTCGCGATGTCTGCCTGCATTTGAGCATGAGGATTGATGTTAAAGACGACACTTCCTTCGTCGGTCAGCAGGGCCTGCAGTTCCTGATAGAAGGCCTGGGTTCGCAGATTCAGCGGGACACCCGTATCGTCTGTCGAAGCTGACGGTTTCAGGAAAGCGTCCATGTAGATCGTATCATACTTCTTTTTTGTCTTTTTCAGATGGTCGAATGCATCGGCGACAATCAGCCTGACATTCTCCTTTGGCCGTACCGCGAAATACCGCTCAGCAAGTTCCACAACCACCGGGTCGATTTCCACGGCTTCGACCGAGACTTTGGGGTCATATTTCTGGAGAAAATGAATCATGGACCCACCCCCCAGCCCCACCACCATTACGCTGGACTGCTTCTGCTGAAACAGGTAGCTGGCAAACATGTGCTGCAGATAACTGAACCGCAGAATGTGGGGCGCTCGCAGGTTTACCTGACTTTCGTACGCTTCCTCGCCGGAATCCCGAACGAAGATCAGCGAACGCACCGAACCGTTGCGACGAATGCGAATATGGGAAAATGTGGATTTCGTTTCAAATTCGACGGACCCGCCATCCCGCTGGGCGGCGCCGGCCCCGGACAGCAATCCGACGTCGGACGTCAAAACCAAAAACGCCAGAATCGCCCGTAAAATTGTGCCCCCAGCAGTCCGCCGAACAACCACGGACCTGGTTCGGGAATCTGTGGAAGCGACGTCTTTCTGAACGACATGAGAATTCCGGAGCATGAAAGTCTTTCTGAATATCTCTGCCCGGGCAATCTGATGGTCGTCCCGGGATGGCCGTTGGTGTACGATCTGTGCACGGAGGATTCTATGTCGCCGGCCACATTCTGGAAAGATTTTCGTTTGCCGGCGATTTTCACGGGAAACAAAGGTTGTTTCAGTGCAGAATAAGCGATTGCCAAAGCTGCAGAACCGGTTTTCACAGGTGTGCACGCATGACCTTCGGAATTTGCAGAAAACAGACCCCCCAAACTCTCGAGCATACGGACTTTGCCAGATCTACTGTCAGATGTCTCGTCGCTTGACCACAGAAACACTGGAACACCGCCCCCATGAAGGATCCTCGCATTGAACGACTGGCCAATGTGCTGGTGCATCACAGCTGCCGGCTGAAACCGGGGCAAAAAGTGCTGATCGAGGCCATGGACCTGCCCGAGCCGTCGTTGGTTTGCCGGCTTGTGGAAGAAGCCAGTCGCATCGGAGCGATCCCAATTGTTTCTACAAAGAACAACGCCGTCATGCGGTCACTGTATCGCAATGCGACCGAGCAAAGCATGGCGCTTGCGGGCAAATTCGAAGCGGCCGTGATGAGTGAAATGGATGCCTACATCGGAATCCGCGGATCCGCAAATTCCAACGAGTTCGCAGACGTTCCCGGCGAAAGCATGGATCTCTACCAGAAGCACTGGTGGCAACCCGTTCATATTCACATTCGCGTTCCCAAAACGAGTTGGGTAGTTCTGCGATATCCCACCCCCTCGATGGCGCAAGCCGCCAGCAAAAGCTGCGAAGCCTTTGAAGACTTCTTCTTCGACGTCTGCACTGCCGACTACGAAAAAATGTCTCGCGATCTGCAGCCACTGAAGGCCCGAATGGAAGCCGCTGATCAGGTTCACATCACTTCTCCGGGAACCGACCTGCGATTTTCCATCAGAAACATCCCTGTGGTGCCGTGCTCCGGAGAATGCAATATTCCGGACGGAGAGATCTTCACGGCGCCTGTGAAAAACAGTGTGAACGGAACAATTCAGTTTAACACCGCATCGCGTTACCAGGGCACAGTGTTCGAAGGCATTCGCTTTGAACTGAAGGATGGTCGCATCATCAGCGCCACCTGCAGAAATGCGCCCGAGCGTCTGAATCAGATTCTCGACTCCGATGAAGGCGCCCGCTACATCGGCGAATGGTCCTTTGGAACAAACAATCGCATCCTGCACCCTATGCTGGATACACTGTTCGACGAAAAAATCGGCGGCTCCTTCCACTTCACACCTGGAAATGCCTACGAGGAAGCAGACAACGGAAACCGCAGTCGTGTTCACTGGGATCTGGTGCTGATCCAGCGTCCGGACTACGGTGGCGGAGAAATCTGGTTCGACGGAGAATTAATCCGCAAAGATGGGCGATTTCTCCCTGCTGATCTGCTGCCGCTCAACGAAGGATTGCCATAAACTGAACTGCGCATTCTGGTGTCATACCTACGAATCCGCCCGACAGGCAAATCGCCCCGGGCGATGCTTCCGAAAGTCTGACCGAAGTGTGCAGCATGGTCCAAAATCTGAAACCAACAGAATGGTGCCGCAAATGATCACAGGGACTCTGCGCAATCTAACGCGACTACTGATGATTGCCGTTGTGATGTTCGCGGGCAATCACCATTCGGTTCGCGCCATGGACGATTCCCAGAGACCTTTGCCGTTTCCCGCAAAGGAAGCAGCAGAGCCCGGTGTTCATCTTGAGCTTCTAAAACGGCTTCGCAGCACCATCACAGACGCACAGCAGGATTCATCGCCGGCCGATACCACTGCTCCCAGCGATGCCCCCGGTGCAACGGGTTCGCAAAACTCAGATTCACCAGGCGGCAGTTCATCTGCCCCGCAGCCAGCCATTGATGAACCGACACCATCGGTATCCGCACTGCAGCAACTGGGGGATCTGCTGAAAAACATCAAAGATCAACTCCCCAAAGGAATGATCCCGCCTTCGCTTGAGCAACTGCCGCCAGAAGACATGAAAAAGGGTCTGCAGGCTCCGGAGACTCAGCAGAAACTACGCGAACTACTGCAGCAGTTTCGTAGAGATGGAATGCTGCCCCCGGAAGCCGACCAGGGAACGCCGACCAAACCACTGCCTGTTCCCCCGCCCGCCAAAAACAAAGCGGTGCCGCGAGGTTCCCTGAAAGCGCTGGACGAATTCCTGCAAAAGCTACAGCAGCAGGCGACTGTACCGGACGATGATTTCCCCGAACCCCGTAGCGAACTGGAACAGCCCAAAGCTGACGCCGCCGCACCTCAGACACGCAGCAATCCACGCCACCCTTTACGTCGACGGGATTCTGTACCGGGGCCCCGTGTTCCCGCTACACCGGAAACACAGCCAACCCCACGCACGTCGGACAGGCCCTCCACCCAGGACGCCCCCTCCGACCCGGACGCCGCGGATCCCCCGGAACTCCCCCAAAATTCCGGACCGGCGGACACATCGCCAGGCTCAAGGCAGCCCAGAAGTTCCAGAAAAAACGAAACTCAGACGGACGATTCTCAACAATCAGAACCAGGAGTGAAGCCGCCTTCAACGTCCACACCGGGGGCTCCCGAAGATGCGTTGCCTTCGGAACCGGGTGGTAAGTCGCCACCGGACCGCGAAGATTCCTTCCCTGGGCAGATTGGCAATCCGCAGTCCGCCTCACCGGAAAAGAGTCGGAATCCACTACGTTTACGGCAGCAGCCGGGACGTTCGCCATCGGCGAATGGTGGATTACCGTC
>CAIQIE010000211.1 GCA_903871805.1 uncultured Planctomycetaceae bacterium
GATCTTGCCGGTGGGCGTCTTAGAATCGCTAGGGCGCTTTCTGCTTTTATCGAAGCGTCAGGCGTCCGCGTTGCGGCATCGGGAGGAGTCAAAAATGATCATGTAAACCCATCAGGCGATACTAAGGCCGGCTTTGGAAATGTGCCATTTTCCCGTGATGAATTCGTTGCCGATTCGATTGTTTGTCACGTGAATCTTGATTTAGCACAGATTCGGGGCTACGGACTCGGCAAGGACGCTGAGCAGTTGTTGATTCAGCTCGCACTTTATCGCCTTCGCCTCCTGCTGGATGGCGACCTTCGGCTTAGAACTGCCTGCGACCTCGAACCCGTTGATCGTGAAAAGGTCGTTGCTACGCGCCCGGATGGGTTTGAATTGCCATCCGTCACAGATCTGGCGTCAGCTGTGCAAGCAGCTATTAAAAAGTGTGCGGCCGCAATGACTCACACGACTGTGAAATTCGAAGACGAGCTTAAGAAGGCGAAGGATAATGTTAAGTCAACGGATGATGATGATTCAGAAGATGCTGAAGATGAGAGCGAGGAATAAGCGATGCCTACCGTTAAAATTCGATTTCCAGCTGGTCGATATCATGCGACGTTGTGGGGCACGCATGTCAACGAGGGGCAGATTGAATGGCCACCAAGTCCGTGGCGACTGCTCCGTGCATTGCTTTGTTGTGGTTACAGCACCCAGCATTGGTATAAAATCCCAGACGTCGCTCGAACGCTTTTCGAAAACCTGTCTCAGTGTCTGCCATCGTACCGCCTGCCACAGACGAGCGTAGCACACAGTCGGCACTACATGCCGGTCGCAGAGTTCAAGAAACCCTCCGAAGCAAAGCAGCTAAACGCGTTTGAGTTTTCTGCCACAAACCAGCAGAGCGCTGACATCGGCAACTATTTTGTCGAGAACACTACTCTCGTTTACGACACTTGGGCAAATATTGATGACGACGATTTAATCGTCCATTGGGACTGCTCGCTCTCTGTGGAAGAAACGTTACTCTTGGGGCGATTATTCGATTGCCTGGGATATCTTGGACGCAGCGAGAGCTGGATAGAAGCGCAACTGGTCGATGATTCTGTAGCCGAGAACCTTCAGTTTAATGCATTCCCCAGCATGCGCGGTTCTCAGCCGGGACGGAATTGGGAGCAGGTCACAACAATTGCTGCGATTGCCCCCGCCGCATACACAGCCTGGAGGACAGAGACGATCAGTCGCTTGCTTTCTGAATTTCCATTGCCAGAAGGCAACAGGAAACCATCTGCCAAGTTACTGAAGGAGCGTAATCGCATCATCAGCCCGTATCCTGCAGACCTGCTTGAGTGTCTTCAAAAAGACACGGTTTGGTGGAAGCAGCACCGCTGGAGCCAGCCACCGGGGTCACAAAAGGTCGTCTACTGGAGGCGCAGCGATTCCCTGCAGGTCGGCGTTCCGTTGACGCCCTTGCGACCAAAAGCTCAGTCGGTAACTACCATGCTGCTGGCAATCACGTCTCCTAGCGGCAACAAATCGGCGTTGCCTTCCATTAAACGCACTCTGCCCCAGGCCGATTTATTGCACCGAGCACTTGTGGGACGCGGGGCCAACGGCCGACGCATCAATTGTCCTGAATTGACAGGAAGAGACGAAGATGGAAATCCGTTGAGGACGGGGCACCAACACGCACACATACTGCCAGTTGATCTGGACAACGACGGATACCTGGATCACATCATTATCCATTCGCCGATGGGGCTGGGCGATGATGCGCAACACGCAATCCGAACAATACGCCGCACGTGGACAAAATGCGGGATCGGAGAAATGCAACTCGCCTTAGCCGGTGCGGGTGAATTGGATTCTCTGCGAGATGTACCAGAGCGATTAGCTAGTCAAATCGACCGATTGCTGGGGCAGAAAACGGGCGCAAAAACCTGGGTGAGTATCACACCATTTGTTCCAAGTCGCTTTCTTAAACTAAAGGGACAGAACTCACTGGAAGGTCAAGTAGCAACTGAACTTCATACACGCGGTTTTTCGCCTGCCGAAATCCCCCAAATTCGCGTTCTGCCTTGGGAGAGCGATGAGTTGGCGATGAGGCACTTCGTACGTGTTCGTCAGCGAAAAACTGCTCCGCCGATGGACGTCGGATATGCAATCAAAATCCAGTTTGCGACACCGCAGAAAGGTCCCATCTGCCTCGGCTACGGCAGTCATTTTGGGTTGGGTCTGTTCGGTGCCGTGTCGGACGGTTCAACATAAACGCCGGGTAAGGACCGTTGATTCACCGCAAGCCCTCCGAACTTAAACGCAAAGCCCAATTTTCGGACCTTCAAAGAACGCAGCAACTGC
>CAIQIE010000212.1 GCA_903871805.1 uncultured Planctomycetaceae bacterium
CAAAGAACCTTGGGGCCATCCATGTGTTACGGACTGCCACAAGCTATTTCTGCAAAAGAACTTACGCTGAAAGAATTGCGACTTTTCATGGTTGGAGGATGCAGGATTTGCCGGGGCGTCCTGGTCATCAAGGTTTGACGATCACGGTCCAGACCGCACCAATAATCCGTCACCCCTCGAACCACGGTGGGACCATTTTCGACGCCGGAGGGTGGTTATTTTACAGAGCGATTTCGAGGCAGCATCACTCATGTCAAACGTTTCTGGTTTCTTCACCTCTTCGCAGGCTCCCACATGCCGTCGCGTTGTGACTCTGCGAATTTGCTCAACGTCGTGACCTCGGATTGGCATCCGAGGCTGTCACAGGCCGTCGCGTTGCGACTGGAAGGCGAGCGAGCTCTCAATGGGAGTGAGTCGCGCAGCACTGCCATCCAACAGGCTCGGACGGCAGTTCGAGGAGCCAGTCCGACCGAAACGTTGGAGTTGCGAGGCAATGGCAGGCGGGACTGGATCAACGATCCAGACAACACGAAAGGTCGTTTCGAGCACGAGCACGAGCACGAGCACGAGGGGAACAGTCGTCTGTTGCATCGTGGTTGCGAACACAAGACCGATGGCCTGTGCACTGCCGGTGCTATTGTTCTCACTCGGATCCGGTTCCCGCCGCATCCTCCAGTCTCTCACTCAGCACCGGCCCGCGGTACGCGTTCGACCTGCCCAGGCATTGAATCGGGCGACGGGAATTCTGTGCAGGGCGCTTCGTTTCGCCTCGTCGGGGCTTAGGGGTGATCAGTCTCTGGTGTTCCATGAGCTTGGGCCCATGGCCACATCGTTTCGCCGCTCCGCGGCTGAAGTAGAAAACGCACGACTTGCGGGGGGCGAGCAAACCTCGGCCAGTTGCCGATGTGGTCAAAGATCTCGCGGCGCAATTCGACGGTGGCTTGGCAGCAACCGGGGCGTCGTCCTGTTCCCGACGTTCGGTGGGCTGACCAGCACTGCAAATCGTTGACTTCACACGCGGCCACGGTTATACTCCGGGTATGAAGACTGCTATTTCCATTCCCGATCAAGTGTTTAAACACGCAGAGCGACTTGTTGCCCGCTTCAAGACGTCACGCAGTGAGCTTTATTCGCGTGCGATCGCTGAATTCATCGCGCGACATGACGAAGATGCGGTCACTCAGGCACTTGACGAAGTCGCCCGCAACGTCAATGCGGATCCGTCTGACACTCAGACGACCAGCACCGCTGCCTTGGCCATCCTACGACAGGTGGAATGGTGATCCAACAGGGCGAAATCTGGTGGGCTGACCTTGATGCCCCAGTTGGGTCAACCGCTGGTTTCAGGCGACCAGTGTTGATTGTGCAATGCGACTCCTTCAATCGAAGTCGCATTGCAACCGTAGTCTGCGTTCCACTGACCAGCAATTTGAAATGGGCTGAGGCCCCTGGGAATGTCCGCTTAGTGCCCCGCTACACGGGTCTGGATCGTGAGTCCGTGGCCAATGTGTCATTGATTGTCGCGATCGATAAATCTGTGTTGACGGAACAGGTCGGACGACTGCCAGCCAAACAACTGGCCGCCGTACTCGCCGGCATCGACGTTGTTCTGGGACGTTAATTGGAAGTGGCAGACAGCCATCTATTGGGGCCAGCCATCTATTGGGGGTCCACACAAGCTATTTATGCAATGGAACTTGGGTTGGATTTATTGAGCATTTTTAGGGTTGAGGATGCTGGATTTTTCGGGGGGCCGGTTCATCGCGGGCCACACCGTCCCACCAATCTGTGTTCGCTGGTTCCCAGCCGAGGTTCCAGACAAGTCCCATTTCCAGTTGCAGCCTCCCCGGGCCCACGCAGTCGCAGTGCATTCGTTGAATCGCAGGCTCACACATGCCGTCGCGTTGCGACTGGAAGGCGGGCGTCGTCTTGCTGGGATTGAATTGCGAGGTAATGCCCTGCACAAAAACAGGGCGCCAGTCCGAGGAGCCTGTCCAAATGGAAACGTTCAAATTGCGACGCAACGGCAGGCGGGTTCTCGGTTAACGATCGCGGCGACACGAACGGTCGTTTCGAGCACGAGCACGAGTACCGCTTCGCCGAGTACGAGTACGATGGGCACGGTGGGCACGATGGGCACGGTGGGACAAAGATGAAGCGAAGGATCCCGCGGAAAGCTCCCCACAGCCACATCCGCATACTTGATTCACAACCCTCGAGTTGTTGTCGTCAGTCGTCAGTTGGCGGGGCGAGCTGACTGTCGAGCGTCCAGACTCATTGCACCAGCGCCGTTTGCCATCAGAAAAAGCAGCGTGCCCATCAGCGACAGATTTTTCATGAACTGAATCATCTGCAGCTGCTGCTCATGACCTTCAAACTGCCAGAAGTCGTGAAAGAAGTAGGTGGCCAGCACCAGAAACGCGAGCAGTAATCCCGCACCGATGCGAATCCTGAATCCGGCAATCACAGAAAGACTACCAAGTATCAGCACGACGATGGCACCAACCAGCAAGACGTTCGGCAGTGGAACGCCTTCCGATGCCATATAGTCGACAACGTCATTGAATTTCGGAATTTTGTTTCCAACGGCACTCATCAAAAAGATGGCGGCGATCATCAATCGGCTTACAAGGGAAACTATGGCTTGCATGTTCTGGTTCCTCGGAAACAGAGAGTCGGGATTTGTTCGAGCTACACCAGGTCAAACAGCATGATTTCCGCTGCGGTCGTCGCCTGAATGGTCAGGCGTGTCTCTGCGCTGATGGCTGCTCCATCGCTGGTATCCAGAGCGACACCGTTCAACACAACACTACCACGCAGAACCTGCAGCCACGCGTACCGGCCCTCGGCAAGGTCATACGTGATCGCTGCTCCGGCATCCATCTTCGACAGATAGATTCGGGCGTCCTGATGAATGAGCAACGAACCGTTTTCAGCATGGCGAGAGGTCACAAGTTGAAGCTGGTTATGCCGGTCTTGCTCCGGAAACCGCTTCTGTTCGTAACTCGGCTTGATTCCCTTTCGTTCGGGAAACAGCCAGATCTGATAGAGATGAACCGGTTCGGTTGCAGAAGGATTGAACTCGCTGTGCGTGATCCCGGTTCCAGCCGACATCCGCTGAAACTCGCCGGGACGCAGCACTTCACCGTTTCCCATCGAGTCCCTGTGCTCCAACGCCCCTTCAAGGACGTAGGTCACAATTTCCATGTCGTTGTGCGGATGGGTTCCAAACCCTTGACCGGGAGCTACGATGTCCTCATTCATGACTCGCAGCGACCGAAACCGCATGTGGTTGTGGTCCTGGTAGTTGGCGAACGAAAAGGTGTGGAAGGTGTCGAGCCAGCCGTGGTTGGCGTGGCCTCGGTCCTGAGCCTTGCGGACCTGAATCATCATGATTCTCCTGCCAGATAGATTTTGTGTGAGTCGTTCACATGTCATTTAACAACTAAAAAACAGTTTTTTCTGGGACGTTCTGAACTCTGGAGAATTGGAATGAAAAATCGGGGCCAGCCATCTGTCGCAGAGTATCATAAGTTGAAATTTCCAAATAGCTTGCGTCGACGGATTTGTGCATTGACCCAGCTGAAGACGCGGGAGTTTACGGGGCGTCCAGTCCATTGCGGTTTCCGGATCGCGGTCGCCCTGACAGCCAGCCTTCGAAGTTCAGTCATTGATTTGCACGCTCACGTATGGCGTCGCGTTACGACTCTGTGAATTCGTGCCGCATTGTGACCTCGGATTGGCATCCGAGGCTTTTGCATGACGTCGCGTTGCGACTGAAAGGCAGGCGGGATCTCGATGGGGTTGAATTGAGAAGCAATGCCAAAGAAAAGCCTCGGACGACAGCCCGAGGAACCTGTTCAAAGGAGACGTTGGAGTTGCGAAGCAACGACGGGCGGGCTCCCGATGATCGATCGCGACAACGGGAAAGGTCGTTTCGAGCACGAGCACGAGCACGAGCACCGCTTCGCTGAGCACGAGCACGAGCACGAGCACGAGCACGATGAGAGCCGATGAGCGACGGCTGAAGTTCCCCAGAAGTGGTAGGCGCTCTCAATTGGATGTTCTGGACTCTGCACGCCGCGTTGTCCAAATGTGATCTATTATCATGTGTCAGGCGGAACGGAGACGAGCTCTGCTGGGAAGCAACTCGGCAAGGAATCGTCTGGGCAGGGAATTCGTCGCGGCTGCTGCGATCTACCGTATGCCGGTATCGTCCGAATCACTGGTTTCTCATCACAATTCCGAGAATCCCAGGTTCAAGGAATGCGCGTTCAGTGAATTGTCGCACGAGATCGGGGATCAACGAAACAATCAGCGATTCCAGGTCCGAATTTCCGATGTTGCCTGTCGAGATCAGCAGCAGTTTGGTGGCGTGCCGGAATGCAGGTGCGTGTCGACAAAATCAGGGTCTTTTGTGCTCAGGATTCTCTGCTCGTTCTCAGCAATTCTGGAGATCTCTCGATCAGTCGAACGATTCCCAGCGGGCAGATCGAGTGTGTGGATTGCATCGCATTCCACCTGCGCAAACCAGTCCGCCATGCTACGCGGCAAATGGGCGTCAATCAGAACCTTCACTGGTTCACCGGCTACATCCACCGAGACTGCGCAAGCCTTGCGGCCGAGGCGAGCACAGCCAGCAGATCTTCTCGCTCAAGGTCCACGTAATCCACAAGGATTTCTTCAATCGTCGTCCCTGAGCTTAAAAGCTGAAGCAGATCTTCGACTGGATGCCTAAGCCCCCTGACACATGGCTTGCCATGACAAACCCTCGGATCAATGGTGATTCGGGAAATCAGATCGCTCATGCTTGACCCGCCAATATCAAAAACCGTCCAACGACTCCCTCAGAGGGGTAACGCTGAACGCCCGGAAAATCAACCGTGGCGGAAAAACCCCGTCAATTTGAACGCTCCGGCCTGCACCCAGTCATACCACCCTACATCTGCTGGTCCCTGTATGAAGTTTGAGTATGGTACGCGTTCGTCTGGCCCCATCGGAAGATGTACGACGGAGCAGCGAACTGGCAGGGGGCGGCGGGTGCTTCAATCGCGTGCAGCCTCGCGTTCAACTGCTGATCAAAGTCGCAGCGTTTGGTCAAAGGCCAGTCACCAATACGGTCGAAGATCTTGCGTCGGAATGCGAGACTTTCGTGGAGGCGGCCGGTGGCGGCGTCCTGCTCCAGACGTCCGGTGTAACTGCAGAGTATGATCAACGGCTGTGATCAGAGCCGTCCTCCCATCGCTCGCACATGCGTGCTGATGTGGTGCGGCGGACAGACGTTTCTTCCTCACAGAGTCAGGGAAGCTGCTGCAGGTCATCGAGGTCTTTGGGTCTGCCGCTCGCCAGTTTGTTTCGCTTGAGATCAGCAAGGCTGATAATCGGCACCTGAATTCCCCCGAGTTCAGCGAGGATCGCAGCGGGCCGACAGTCCTCGAAGGTCACACCGTCAATTTCGTTCATCACCTCGATGCGGATCGGAGGGTGACCCATTCGCACGATTCGCCGCCGCTGTAGAAACAGATCCTTGGTCAGATTCGGGGTATCAAACCCAAACGCTCGAATCGCAGCGACGACGCGTCCTGCGTTCTCCGGAGACTGGCTGACCCAGATATCCATATCGCTGGTGGCCCGTGGATATCCATGGAAGCCCACAGCGAAACCACCGACGAGCAGGTAATCAACGTGGTGGCAATTCAGCAATTTCAAGAACTCGCTGAAGTCTGGCGGAAGACTCATCACCATAGTTCATTTTCCGCAGAGCCAGCATGTGCTGGAGACGAATCTCCGGGGTTTGCCGGTGCCACCAGAGCCTCAGTTCAGGGTCATCAAAATCATCATCGCACGTGAGCACCGAGCGGTCCATATTGAGCGTGGGCTGGGCTGAAGACGATGTTGTCATGTGGTGCCGTTCACTTTCACGCCATCCCTTCAGGAAATCCGCTGCAGGTGGCTGAGTTTACCTCGCGTCGTGGGGGAAGGCAACTTCGAGATTTCGGGGGATGGTGGATGCGTGTTTTGGAATCATGCTCCTGAGATCCTGCAGATCGGGCAGCCTGGGAGCAATGATCCTCACGGCCCGACCTGGCAGGGGATGTCTCGGTGATGGCGGTGGGCTTCTCCGACCATTCCGGGAAACCTGTCCAAAGGACACGTTGGAGTTGCGAAGCAACGGCAGGCGTGTGCTGGATGTTCGAAGAGGACAACGAGAATGTTCGAGCACGAGCACGATGGGATGAACGACCGCGGAGTTACTTCCGCACGCAACTGCACCTGCGACCGTGAGGGAATCATTCCGCGAATCACTTCGGCCCCATAAGTGGCTGCTCACCTACCCCGAGCATCGCTGGACGCCGGCAAACGAATCACACACCGCTTCCACAAAATTGGGGCCATCCATCTATCAAAATTGGGGCCATCCATCTATCGCAAAGTGTCATAAGTTGAAATTTCCAAATAGCTTGCGTCGACGGATTTGTGCATTGACCCAGCTGAAGACGCAGGAGTTTACGGGGCGTCCAGTCCATTGCGGTTTCCGGATCGCGGTCGCCCTGACAGCCAGCCTTCGAAGTTCAGTCATTGATTTGCACGCTCACGCATGGCGTCGCGTTGCGACTCTGTGAATTCGTGCCGCATTGTGACCTCGGATTGGCATCCGAGGCTTTTGCATGACGTCGCGTTGCGACTGAAAGGCAGGCGGGTTCTCGATCGGGTTGAATTGCGAAGCAATGCCAAAGAAAAGCCTCGGACGACAGCCCGAGGAACCTGTTCAAAGGAGACGTTGGAGTTGCGAAGCAACGACGGGCGGGCTCCCGATGATCGATCGCGACAACGGGAAAGGTCGTTTCGAGCACGAGCACCGCTTGGCTGAGCACGAGCACGAGCACGATTGGTGGGGCAACAACGGACGGGGGATTCCCGCGATGGACCATGGAAAATGCTCCGGGCGTCAATCTCCATCACCGGGCGTGGAATCACAAACACGGATTCGCCGCGGAACTCGCCATGCGATCCGTGGCCGTGGCTCATGGACGTACGCGTTGAGCTGCCTTGCGGTACATCTTGCTTTTTGTCAGTTGCCCCCCCCCGATGCGGGCGACGATGTTATGTGGAATTACGAGGCTGCCATGGACCCGAGCCGTGCGGGCCGACGTCTCAGTCGTGGGGGTACCATGATGACTTTTCCGCTGGACTGCGCCAGATAACCGTCAAGGCTGTTGCCGGCAGTGGATGAGAGCCGGCCATCGCTGGATTCCACATCAGCACGTCTCTTTCAGGAGCGGTCCTGCGGTCTCACCTCGGCTGCACGGCGTAGCAGCCCTGCCCTGGGATGGGGAAACAATGGCAATATGGGAAATCAGGGTCGTTTTTTGCTTGATTTCGGAGCGGTGTTCGTTCGCGGAATTCGCGAGCTAAAATCCAGCGAGGTCGTTTCGGCGGAGCGAAACGCGACTTTCGCAGGCTTAACATCGTTTCGCCATCCCAGCCCTGCCCGCCTTCGCGGCACCTGCATTCCACGGTGTACCCCTGATACGGAGTACCAACACCAGCGTCTGCCCTGCAACCTGATCCGCAGGAGAGATCACGATTTTCCGTTGCGGTCGCAGGTGCTCAACTTCGCTTCACGAGTTACCACCAGCGAACCAGACGGGCACGTGCGGTGTCTGCACTGGTGGTGACGCGGGGCGTTCTGCAGTAACCTGCCGTGTACGAAAACCGGGCTTTTTAACTGCGGCAGGCTCGGCGATGATCGAATTTGAAGTCCTTGGTGAAATTGGAAAAGACAATTGCGTTGCGGCCTGTGTTGCTACCGGGACCGCAAATCATCGATTGCTGCTGGATTGCGGAGGGAACTGCCTTCATAAATTGCCACGGCCTTATTTGTATGGCATGCAGGCCGTTTTTTTTTCGCATTTTCACTTCGATCACTACGCTGGATTTGATGAATTGCTCCGAGCCGTGTGGTGTCGCCCTGGCCCTTTCCTGCAGATTGTCGGACCTCCGGGCACTTGTCGCATCATTCAGCACCGCTTGCTGGGGTATTTGTGGAATAACGCTGTCGGGCTTCCCGGTGGCTTTCGTGTTTCTGAATTCGACGGGAAGCAGCTGCGGATAATTCGGCTGCTCACGACAGAGCGATTTGAGATCGCTCACGAAGAACCCCCTGTGGCAACATCAGGTCTTGTCCTGCAGCACGAAGATTTCAGCGTGCATGCCCTGCTGCTGGACCATGGAACGGAATGTCTTGGCTATCGCATTCAGGAGCCGCCGAAACAGTCCATTAACGTGACGCGACTGGAGTCACTGGGGTACGGTGCAGGGCCATGGCTGAAGGCTGTCAGGAATCCTCAACTGGCAGATTCCTGCACCGTTGATATTGGCGGAGCGCCGCAGTTGCTGGGGGATTTGCGCCGAGAACTGCTGGTGACACGATCCGGGCCCAGTCTGGGCTATCTGACCGACTTTCGAGCTGACGACGCGGACGTGCGTGAACAGTTGCGGCAGCTATTCAGCCACGTCGACACACTGATTTGCGAGAACAACTATCGCGATACCGAACGGGAACTCGCACTACAGAACTATCACCTGACAGCGACAGAAGTTGGGACCCTGGCAGTTGAGCTGCAACCACGACGACTGGTACTGTTTCACGTTTCAGACCGCTATTCGTCCACCGAATTGCAGGAACAGCTGCAGGAAGTGCGCGCACACTTCGTCGATGCGAGCTTTCCGGAGTCATGGCACATCGGGTAAGACCGAAGTTATCCATCGACCGCGGACTGTCACAAGTGAATGGTTCAAATCCCCATGCGTTGAGGGATTCGTGCTTTGACCCGGCTGGCGATTCAGGATTTTCCGGGGCGTCCGGTGCATTGCGGTTTCCGGATCGCGGTGCGGCTGTCCCACCGATCGGTTACGCCCAAATCCATGTTCGAGGCAATCATCCGGGATTGATGGCAATTCCGATCTCCAGTCGCGGTCGCCCTGACATTCAGCCCTCGCAGTTCATTCATTGATTTGCCCGCTCATTCATGCCGTCGCGTTGCGACTCTGCCGATTCGTTCCGCCTGTTGACCTCGGATTGGCATCCGAGGCTTTTGCATGGCGTCGCGTCGCGACTGAAGGGCGAGTGGGGGCTTGAGGATTGATGTGGCCAAGGCAAATGCTCGTTGCGTTCGAGCACGAGCACGAGC
>CAIQIE010000213.1 GCA_903871805.1 uncultured Planctomycetaceae bacterium
GTGCCGGGGGTCGGGTGCCGGGGATCGGGTGCCGAGGGGACGCATGACAGGGGGACGTATTCGGGCACGGCAGCAGGCAGGAAACGGTCTTCAGTGTCGGTGCGGCTATTTGCTGCGGTTTTCCGCCAGTCAGGAACGGCCCGGGTGTCGGGACGGATTAAACAGCCCGATGACACCCGGTGCCAGGTTTTGCTGGTCGAATTAAAGCGTCATTCGGATCGTTTGTGAGCGATCGGGTCCGACAGAGACGAACTCGACGGGCTTTCCGATCAAGGCTTCGATGATACGGCAGTACTGTTGAGCGTTTTCCGGCAGCAGGGAGAATTCGGTGATTCCGGTGATGTCTTCCTTCCAGCCCTGAACTTTTCTGAGCACAGGCTTTGCGGCGGCCAGATCTTCGCAGCGGCTGGGGAGTGACTGTGTGATTTTGCCGTTGATATTGTAGGCCTCGCAGATGAAGAGTTCATCAAAACCGCTGAGGACATCAAGCAGGGCAATTGTGACGCTGTCGACACCACTGATGCGGGCACTGTAGCGGGTGGCAACGGCGTCAAACCAACCGCAGCGGCGTGGCCTTCCAGTGACAGTTCCGAACTCGTTTCCGGCGATGCGAATTCGCTGTCCGATTTCGTTATCAAGCTCTGAGGGGAAGGGGCCACCACCGACGCGTGTGGTGTAGGCCTTTGCCACACCGATCATGCGTACGATTTCGCGTTCCGGCACTCCGCTACCGCTGTGAATTCCGCATCCCGAGCTATTGGAAGAGGTGACATAGGGGAAGGTTCCGTGATCGACATCGAGCAGGCTTCCCTGAGCACCTTCGAACAGGATCCATTTTTGCTGCTCCAGAGCATCCAGCAGGTACGACGTGGTATCGGCAGCCATGGGGCGGATGCGATCTGCGGCAGCGGCATATTCCGCGATGATCTGATCGGGATTCATTTGAGCGACATCGGGATCGAGAGCATTCAGGATCCTCTGTTTGAAGGGGACAATTTCGCGAACTTTCGCAACGAAGGCATCTGTATTGACGAGATCCCCGATTCGAATGGCGTGTGACCGTCCCACTTTATCGCGGTAGCAGGTTCCAATTCCCCGCATGGTGGTTCCGATGGCTGCGGCACCGCGGGCTTTCTCGAGAGCGGCTTCTTCCAGCATGTGCCATGGGCAGATGACATGGGCTCGATCGCTGACCATCAGACGGTGTGCACACTCGTGTCCGCCGGCGGCCAGACCGTCCAGTTCTTTCAGGAGTGCCAGTGGATTAACAACAACACCGGGAGCGATCACGGAGGTGACATGGGACTGCAGGATACCGGTCGGGAGCAGGCTGAGTTTATAGGTCCGGCCGTCGAATTTGACGGTATGACCGGCGTTGTTTCCGCCCTGATACCTCACGACGATCTGATGAGACTCCGTCAACAGGTCGACAATCTTTCCTTTGGCCTCGTCGCCCCACTGTAAACCGATAACAGAAGTTGCAGGCACTGAATTGCTCGCAGAATCAGGAATGTCAGAAAGAAACACACCGAGGCCGAATCGGCTTTGGAATGCCAAAAAGAAGCCGGAAATCGGGAAAACCGATCTTCGTGCAGGGCGGGCATTGTACTGCCAAAATGCGAATTCCCAAACGCAACCGGCGGAAATCGGCCTGAAGCCTGCGGAAACACCTTTGCATGAGAAATGACGGTGTAATTTGGAGAAAAATCCGAAAAGTCAGTCGAGCATGCCACAATTGCAGGACACTGCGAGACATCAAAGAAGTGGACGGGATAGAGTGTGGCCCGTCGCGAAACCATGTGGATTTTGTGTCGTCGGTGCAGGGATTCTCAAAACGAGTTACTGCACTACCGACCGAATCTTTGATACTATGAAGGGGAGAAACGCCCGGTCGAACCCCGGCAACTGTGTAAATATCTTCAGATCCAGCGTGCCGATGACCTGAAATGCCAGCCAGTGAAGCCGATCGCCAGTTAGTCAAGCGCATACGTGCCGGTGAACCCGAGGCATGGCAGCAGTGCATCGACATGTATGAAGGGCGTTTGCTGGCCTTTGCCAGGACACGTCTGCAGGATCGCACAGCGGCCGAGGATGTGGTTCAGGAGACGCTGCTGGGGTTTCTGAAAGCCCTTCCGAACTATGACGATCGGACCCCCCTTGAATCGTGGTTGTTTTCCATTGCTGCACACAAACTTGTGGATTTGATGCGGCGGTCGGGGCGGCGTCCGATGTTGCCGCTGTTGACATCCGAGTCGAAAGACGGAGCAGCACGAGATTTGACGGGCCCTGGGCGAGCGGCCTCCAGCATCATGAGAAGCAGCGAGCGTGCCCGGGTGGAAGCCACTCTTCTGGAGAACGTGCTGCGGGAAGTCATTCGTGAATTCCGGAAGAACGGTTCATGGGAGAGGTTGAAGTGTGTGGAGTTGATTTTTGTGCTGGGCTGGCAAAACAGAGATGTGGCCCGAAGAATGAATCTGACGGAACAGGCTGTGGCAAATCACAAATTTTTCATCGTCCAGAAACTGCGTGATGCCACGAAGTCCACGCGTTTAGACAGTCAGATTCTGCGAGAAATCAGCCTCGAATGACTCGCTGGGCCACTAATTAGGCTGCACTGCTGCCGCCTGAGCCGGAATAACGGCTAAAAACGCACAAAAAACGCCTGTAAACCGCCCTCAAAAAGCCTGTGTGAAAGAGGCCGTCCAGGGTACCGTCGGAAGCGGTTTTCTGCTAGACTACGCAACAGCAGGCCTGCTGTTGCGTAACTGACAGGCAGTTATCACCAATGATATCGGGATGAAATGGAGTCACCCAAATCTGCTCAATCTGGGGTTTTTGGGATTCGCTGAGCTTTTCGGCGTGTTGAGACAGGACTAACAATGCAGCTTTTATGTAATCGAGCTATGTTTTCGACAGCATTTTCTGTGGCGGCTTCCGCCGTGCCGTCGAGAACGCCGAAGGACGTGCTGCGGAATGTGTTCATGACCGTAGGTGCGAATGGAGTAGAGCTGATAGGGACCGACCAGGAAGTGGCGATTCGGTATCAGGTCAGTGGTGTCACGACCGGCTCAGCGGGCGAAGTACTGCTGCCGACGCAGAAAGTCTCATCGATTCTTCGCGAACTTCAGTGCGATCAGTTTGAAATCCACGTGGACAATCAGACGATTATGTTGAAGGCGGCGAATTCAAAATTCCGTTTGTCTTCCGAGTCTCCGCAGGAGTTTCCGCCGGTCGCTGAGTTTGGGGAAGAGAGTTTCTTTCGCGTACCGGCTCCCGTGTTTCGCCAGATGATTCGTCGGACCTCCTTCGCCACCGATACAGAAAGCACGCGGTACGCCCTCGGGGGGCTCCTGCTGGAATTTGCTCAGGGCACAATCACTCTCGCCGCCACTGACAGTCGGCGACTTGCGGTAGCAACGGCAGCCTGTGAGCAGCAGGGTGAGCCGGTTATTCCCACACGGACCACGGTTGTACCAACCAAAGCCATGACGCTGCTTGAACGCTCTATCGATCCCCAGGCAGAGTTTGTGGATATCGCAGTGCACGACAACGACGTCATGATGCGTTCCGGAGCCTGCACTGTGTACAGTCGGCTGGTGGAAGGTCGCTTTCCCCGCTATAGAGATGTCATACCCAAAAATGGCAATGTGAATGTTCCCCTTCCGGTAGGACCGTTCTTTGCTGCGGTGCGACAGTCTTTGATCGTTACTGACGAAGAGAGCCGCGGAGTGGACTTTCACTTCTCCAACGCCGTACTGGCACTCAGCAGCCAGGCCAGCGCAGTGGGCGATTCCCGGATCGAACTGCCGATTGAGTATGATCACGATGAGGTTCGAATCACCTTTGACCCGAAGTACGTGGCCGAATTTCTGCGTGTGCTTGCCCCGGAAACACTGGTTGACCTTCAACTGACGGATTCCGACACTGCCGCTGTTTTTCGTGTCGAAGATTCGTACATCTATGTGATCATGCCACTGACACAGGATCGATGATGCAAAATAAACAATGCGGGCTTCGCAGGCTGAAGGGCCTGCATTCATCAGAAGATCCTGGGCACGCCAGGGTGGGCACGGTTACTGAATGAGGAAGAATCGGAAATTTGCAGAAAACGGATGTTCGCAAAGGAAGTTCCTGTGAGAAACGCCTCGGAAGACTCGCCCGCGCTGCCCGGGTCTCTTGGAAATGCGTTGTTCAAACTGATTCGTCAGAAGGGACTGATGAATCGGTCAGCAACGGATGCCCTGGACGCCGAGTGGAAGCAGATTGTCGGCCCGGAGCTTGCTCGACGCAGCAACGCTCGAAAAATCAAGGACGGCATTGTGGAAGTCGCTGTAACAAACAGTGCCGTCCTTGAAGAACTGCGGGGATACATGCATCAGGGTGTTTTAGAGCAGTTGAAAGCCAGACTTCCGGATTCAGGAATTCGTGGTCTGCGTTATGTTAGAGTTAGGTAGGGAGCCGACCAAAACCCGCATCTCCAGTGCTGATGCGTGAGTTCAAACCTGTTCAACGGAAGAAAGTACCAACGTGTCAGAGACGACCCAGGAAAACACCCCGAAACCAGTGGAACCCGCAAAGACCTACGGTGCGGAAGACATTCAGCATCTCAAGGGCGTGGAAGGGATTCGAACGCGTCCGGCGATGTACATTGGCGATACCAGTTCACCGGGTTTGCATCATCTGGTTTACGAAGTTGTTGACAACAGCATTGACGAAGCCGTCAACGGATTTGCGTCCGAAATTGAGGTCCAGATCAATCTGGATGAAAGTATTTCCGTCGTCGATAACGGCCGTGGAATTCCGGTCGACGCGGTCAAAGGCGATGGCCGCTCTGCCCTGGAAGTTGTACTCACCGAAATTCACGCTGGTGGAAAGTTCAACCGGGAGAGTGGTTATCGCGTCGGGACCGGAGGCCTTCACGGCGTGGGGATTACGGCCGTGAACGCGTTAAGTTCCTGGCTGCGAGCCGAGATTCACCGAAACGGCCACGTGTGGGTTATGGATTTTGAAAAGGGGCGCGCGACCTCCGCCCTGCGACAACTGGGACGCGCGGAAAATACCGGAACGCGGCTGACCTTTCTTCCTGATGCGACCATCTTTTCCGAAACAAAGTATTCGTTCGATACGCTCAGCCGGCGGATGCGGGAACTGGCCTTTCTGACTCCTGGTATCAAAATCACAATTCGGGACGAGCGTGTCGGTCATACGGAGGTTTTTCATTTCGAAGACGGCCTCGTGGAATTCGTCAGGTATCTCAATCGAACTCAGACCCCAATTACCTCCGATGTCTTTCGAACCATCGGCGAAGAAGACAATGTCGTTGTGGAAACGGCAATGCAGTACAACGACGGCTACACCGAGAATGTGCTTACCTTCGCAAACAATATTTTCAACCCTGACGGCGGAACACATCTCAGCGGTTTTCGGGCAGCATTGACCCGGACGATGAACAACTACGCAAAAGCAGGAAACCTGTTTAAAGACATTACTCCAGTGGGAGAAGACTTCCGCGAAGGGCTTACGGCCATCGTGTCGGTACGAGTTCCGGATCCTAAATTCACGTCACAGAATAAGGTGAAGCTGACAAACGCCGAAGTGGAAAGTGCTGTTCAGACTGTGATCGGCAATGGGTTTAACAGATACCTCGAAGAAAACCCGTCAATCGCGAAAAAACTGGTCGCAAAAGCCATCATGGCTGCTGAAGCGCGCGAAGCAGCTCGCAAGTCCCGTGACATGGTCCGCCGCAAAGGAGCTCTCACAACGGGCGGACTGCCGGAAAAACTTCGAGACTGTCGCAGTCGGGATCTGGAATCCACAGAGCTGTACCTTGTCGAAGGCGACTCGGCCGGTGGATCAGCAGACACGGGTCGGGATTCCAGCATCCAGGCCATTCTTCCGTTGCGGGGAAAGATTCTAAACGTCGAAAAGGCACAATTGGTCAAGGTGCTTGATAACACAGAAATCAGTAATCTTTTCCGTGCCATTGGCTTATCACCTGCCGGTGGCGACGAAGAAATGGATATCAGCAAGCGACGATATGGAAAAATCATCGTCATGACCGACGCCGACGTCGACGGTAGCCACATTCGAACGCTGCTGCTGACATTTTTATTCCGGCACATGCGCCCACTCGTACAAAACGGTCACATCTACATTGCCCAGCCACCGCTGTTTCGCGTGATTCAGCGAAAACAGGTTCGCTATGTGCAGACGCATCAGCAGATGATGGCCGAACTTATCAGTCTTGGCATGAATGGCTCGCGTCTGATTGTCAAGGCTGACAACACCCCCTTCGCCGGGGAAAATCTGCGTCGCCTTGTCGAAATGGCAGAAAAAATGGAACAGCCGCTGGAACTGCTGGAACGTCGCGGCATTGATATTCGCTATCTGCTGAAATTTAACAGCAGCGAAAAGTCGCGGTTGCCTCGATATCGCGTGCTTTACGGCGACACCGAACGCTGGTTCATGGAACGTGACGAGGCGGAAGCATTCGTACTCAGTCTGCAGCCCGCAGAGGTTCCCGAATCAGAGTCCACAACCACGACACCGCGGATTGTCAACGCACAACTCATTGATCTTCACGAAATCCGAACGCTCAATGACGTGTTTGCTCAACTCAGGGATTACGGATTCTTCATTGCGGATTTCACTCCGGCCGGAGTTCGCAACGCTGAACCGGTTTATCCTTTTATGCTGGAGCGAGATGACGATCGAGTCCAGCTGACCAGCCTGAGAGATCTCCTCGAAGAACTCAGACATCTGGGCGAAAAGGGACTGACAGTCACTCGCTTCAAAGGTCTCGGAGAAATGAATTCGGAAGAATTGTGGGACACCAGCATGGACCCCGAAAAACGCACTCTCCTGCAGGTTCGCATGGAAGATGCTGCCGCGGCTGATGAAATCTTTCGCGTGCTGATGGGAGATGCGGTAGAGCCGCGGCGGGAGTTCATCGAAAAGCACGCGCTGGACGTCAAGCAACTGGATATTTGAACACTTGCTGGTTTCTGTTCAGCGCCAAAACAGCCGCGACTGGAATTGAGTGCTCTGGTCGCGGCCAGTAGAATACAGGGCTATTTTGCAGATGTGATTTGAAGTTGCTGAAAGGATGCTGTGACCACCCTGTTGATTTACGTGACAATGCTCCTCGTACTTGCCAGTTGGGGAAGAACGGCGTGGTGGTCGCTCAGAATCGCTCGCCATTACCCTCTGCGAAAGATGGCAGCAGAGACACCGAATGGATCCTGCCAGGATTTGCCACATGTGGCCGTGCTCCTGCCTCTGCGCGGGGCAGATCCACTGCTGATAGATTGTCTTCGCGGACTGTGCCTGCAGGACTATCCGTCGTTTGAGATTCGCATTATTATCGACAGTCCCGAGGATACCTCCTGGAACGCCGTCAATCAGGTGATTGCACAGTTTCCCAAAGTCACACTGATCCCCATAGTCCTTTCAGAGCGTCTGGAAACCTGTAGCCTGAAATCCAGTGCATTGCTGCAGGGACTGCGAAGTCTGGACGACAAAGCGCAAATCATCGCAGTCATTGACGCCGACGTGGTCGCTCCTGCCTGGTGGATCCAGGAATTGGTTCGGCCATTTGCGGACCCCTCCGTTGGGGCAGTCAGCGGGCTTCGCTGGTTTCTGCCGGCAGCCAACAACTGCGGGTCAATTGTCCGGAGAACATGGGGAGCTGCCGCGTCGGCACAAATGTTCAGCCTCGACGTGCTTTGGGGAGGCACACTGGCATATCGCGCTGGTCTGCTGCACGATCCGGACCTTCAGCAGATCTGGGCAAACAGTTTTGTGGAAGACACGTGTGTTGTGGGGTACCTGCGAAGCCGTTCTGCCCGGGTTGTCACGGTCCCGGTGCTCTCGATGGTTAACACAGAGACGATCTCGCTGGCTGGCTGTTACCGATTTATCCGGCGGCAGACATTTTCGGTGCTTCGCTATCACCCGGCGCGCTATCAACTGATGCTGACATGTATCGGACTTGTTGTCTCTGCTGTTGCGGCAGCACTACTGCTACCGGTGGCATTTCAACAGAACATACAACCGCAGGCCTGGATTCTTCTGATCACGACCGCAACTGCAATTGCGACCACAGTCCTTCCACTCATGTACATTGAGATTTGCCTTCATCTGAATGCACCAGAGGATCGGCCTGTATCCGGACTGTCACTCATGCAATTGCCAATGATTCCGGTTACAGTTGTACTGTACTTCATCGCGCTTTTCAGTGCCTTGCGTCTGCGAACGATCGACTGGAGAGGAATTCAATACGATATTCTTCCGGATGGTGCGATTCGTCGCCAGAATTACAAGCCCTGGTCCGGAGATTCTGCAGCCGGCGAAACCTCACAGTCCATCATCTGACTCACAGTCCATCATCTGATATTGTTTCAGAAGACTGCGGAAACGTGTCAGAGCCCTGCAGGTCAGGGACTATGCAGATCGGCCATTCGCATACGGAACTCAGCAGCTGTGCATCGGCTTCGCTTTCCACAAATACGCAGACACTCTGGCGGGGAAGTAGACTGAGGTCAACATCCCCGATCAATCTCCATTCTCGCTCTTCGACAGTGTCTGTAATGCCATCATGGGTTGCTTTTTGAAAAAAGGGGCGATCATTTTCAGACAGTTCTCTCCAGAACTCATCCGATCCGTATCGAACCGGGCGCGCACCAAGCAGACTCAGAACATCGCTTCTGATGGCGATGCCCCAGGGTTCAAAGTCAAAACGATGGCGATGATTTCTGAAGACTCTTCGACGCCGAAACTCTGTCAGAGGCACTGCCGTGAATGCCGTCACCCCAAAGCTCCCTCGAATCGCATGCGACGACGCGCGAATTCTCTGATCCGTAATTATACGCGACAGGGTAGCCCGTGCAGAACGGTCCACCGGATCGGACGCAAGGATCAGCCTGTCAAGATACTCTTCACGAGTTTCACCGGGCCAGTGTCCGGCAGCGGCGCGAGTCCAGTGGCAGAGCCATTGTGTCGGTGTCGTCAATGGGTTATCGGCGGGTAATGGAAGAAGCCTCCCGGAATCTGGTGATTCGTTTTCTATTGTTCTGACTCCTCCCGCGATCGTGGGCTGGTCACTGAAACGGGCAGGGTTGTCTGAATCAATAATTTTCCATGGAATCCACAGGCTCGGTAACTGCTGAAGAAACTCCGGAAACTTTCCGTGCTGATCAGCCGCAATCTGCAGTGGAACACGCACTCGGTCGGGGTCATTCAGATGGCTGCTGATCAGTAAGCTGATGTTTCCCCGCGATCTGACTTGCGGAATGCAGATTCTGTCGGCCACAGAGAAGATCAGGCGGTCAGCAAGCGGAACGCGGTGCAGCGGTTCCGCAGGTGGGTGGTGATCTGCCCCGCCGCAAAGCGGAGAGACAAACAATGTCAGGATTTCAGTGGCTTTCCCCGGGGCAGAAGGCCAGGTAAACGGTCGGCAGAATTCCAGCCAGTGACGTAATTCGTCGTCGCTGGCGAAGCGATCCGGAAACCCGTCATCAGTCGGCATGCGAATTAAGAGTTTCGAAAATCCAAACAAGTCGCATGCCCGCGAAATCAGTTCTGATCCTGCCGCAGCAGGCACCACCGGGATAATGGTGGAATCCGGGTGACTGCTCTGAAAAACGCCGTTTAAAAACCGGAACCAGTGAAATGCACAATCCAGTCGTTGAGGCAGACGCGAGGAAGCTACGGATAAACGACGAAAACTGAGCAGTTCGCGAGGAAAGCAAAAGAAACGATTGCCCAGCCAGCGTCTTGAACACTCCTGAGAAAGCCAGGGCAGATGACGGCAGATAATCCGTTCGCTCTCAGTGGAAACTGACGACATTCTTCCACCATCAGCATTCGTCTGGAACACAGGGTTCAACGCTTCTCATCGCTCTGTTCCAGCCAATCCAGAGAACATCGGGCAAGACGCAGACGGTTATCCGCTTCATAGAAACACAGCAGTGTCCCGTCCGGCAGACAGGCAAGATCAGAATAGGCACTTTTTCCGGGTTCCAGTGTCCTGTTCACGGTCCAGGTCCTTCCGTTATCGCGACTTACCTTCAGAGACAGGTTTTCACGTTTTCCACGACCACCGGGAATCTCCCTGCCGGCCTTGTCGATGGGCAGCGACTGGGGATTGGAAAACACAAGGACCCCGGGACGTTCGCGGATGGACAAAACACTTGCCATGCAAATCGGTTCCGGAAGACTGTCATGGAATTCCGGTTTGCTCCATCCGGATGCTCCATCCGGCCCCCAGGTCAGAATCTTTCGACTCGACTTGCTTTCACTTCGAGTGACCAGCAGAACCCGCCCGTCGGAACATTCAGCCAGCATCGTCTCATTGGGATCCCTGAACTGCCCCTCATTCGGAACAGCAATATCCCCGGCTCGCCATGTGGTTCCATGGTCATCACTGAAGATGGTGGCAGCGACCGATGGATGATGATCCCTGACACCACCGTAAGCCAGCCAGACAGAAACGACCAGACGACCGTTTTTCAGCTGGATTCCATGTCCCGGTCCGGTGGCGAGGACCTTCCAGTCACAAGTCTTTCTAAATCCTTCAAAAATTGGCGTGATCTCCTGCGGCGAAGACCATGTTTGGCCATCGTCTACTGAACGCATCGAAAAGCATCGGGCATAGTTCACGCAGTAAAGAAACTCGACGGCACCGGTCTGATGATCTACGATCGCCACCGGATTGTTGACCGTCTGTTCCCGATCGAAATCCGAGTTACCTGAAGTTCCGCGAATGCGTTCGCCCTGATGGGCAATCTGCTTTGCCGCTGACCATGTCTTCCCACCGTCGGTGCTGCGGCGGAGGTGAATCTCAATTTCGCCCCAGTCGCTGCTGCTTTTGCGACGTGCCTCACAGTACGCCAGTGTCGTCCCTCTGGCTGTGACAACAATTCCGGGAATCCGATACAGGGAAACATCGTCTTCGCCTGCAACAAACAAATCCTGTTTCGTAACGTCCTCTGCCCCACGACATGTCTCATCGGACAGACATGCCCCTATGCAGAGGATCAGCCAGGCGTTGAGACAGATCTTCCAGAGGATTTGGGAACGGGACATGGCAGCAATCTGTCTTCAGAACGCAAGCGGTAAGTCAGCAACCACCCGCATTAGTGTGGGCAAGACCGAACCGGCACTCAATAAAAAACCAGCCAGAGACCTAATGAAAACCCTGAATATTTGCTCTTTAGGAACAAATACACACTTGTTTTGATGGCAAATTTTCAGCAAACGACACCGGAATACACTAAAAAAACTTCAAAAGTTCAGTGAAATCAACAAAAATCGCATCATTTCGGGAATCAGGGTCCTCTGTCCTGGTTTTTGGAGAGGCGTGGCCGACGAAAACCCTATAATACAGAGGCAGCGAATGAGTCAGCACGACTAATTCCGCACTGAATTCAAAGGGCTCCTTCCAAATCGCAAAATTCGGTGCGATGGCTGTTTTGAATTGCTCCCTCCCACCTTACCTCTGTCGCCGCAGTGCCATGCTGAAGGCGATCCCTCCCCTTGAGGTGCAACATGGCCCAGCAAATGCAGAACTTCGTTTCCAGACAGCGTCGGGTGCGTCTGTCACGTGCATCCGGAATTTTCCTGGCGTTGCTTGCCGGAATTTTGGCCACAGCATGGCAGTTGCGGGTTCGCCCCGCCGAACCAGAGGCTGAGATTCTGACTGTTCAGCCGACCAGATTCCGTATAACAAGGGAATCGCAGGGAACTTTAGAGCCGATTTCAACCAGCGTTATCCAGTCAGCATGTCACTGGACTGTCCGCATTCTCAGCCTGGTCCCTGAGGGAACATGGGTCGAGAAGGGTGATGTCGTCTGTATTCTGGACTCAGCTGAGATTCAGGAGTTTCTCAGGTCTCGCGAGATCTATCTGATCCGAGCGAATGCGGCGTTGAGCGCATCGCAGCAGCAGCAACAGATCCAGAAGGCTGCTGCAGAACGGCGTCTGTCGGATGCGAGGTTCATTCTGCAGAGTGCAGAGATGGAATTGCAGCAATATGTGCACGGTACTTACCCAAAGAAGGTTGAGCGGCTGCAGAGCGACATCAACCTTAGTCAAACCCAGGCGCAGACCGCAGAAGAGGACGTGGCCTTTGTTCGTCGACTGTGGATGAAGGGGATGGCGAATCGTACTGAGATGGATCTTGCTGCTCTGACCGCTATGTCGCGTGAAGAGCAACTGAGACGATTACAGGCGGAGCAGACTCTGCTTGAAGAGTTTTCCAATCCCAGAACCATGCGGCAGCTGGAACATCGGGTCGACTACCTGAATCTTCATCTGGCACGGACTGACCTGGCGAATTCCCTTGCAGAAACGCGTGGTCGAATTATCGCTCTGTCCGATCAGCGCAGGCTGGACATTTATGAACGCTACGCGCGAACTGCGAAAGAGAGCATTGAAGCCTGCACCCTGAGGGCGCCGCGTTCCGGTCGCGTAATTCATGCCAACAACTGGTGGGCTAGAAGTCGAGGTGTGCGGACAATCGAAGAAGGCAAGTCCGTCTACTTTTCGCAGGCGATTTTTGAAATTCCTGACGAGCACGAGCTGAAGGTCAGTTTTCCACTGGATGAAACACTTGTTTGTCGAGCACGGTCAGGAATGAGCGTTGATGTTTGCCTGCCAGGATTTGAGAACGATGTGATTGAGGCCAGGATCGATCGTATTTCCAACTACCCGCGAAACCGAATTGTCAATGGTACAGAGATCCGGGAGTACGTGATCGAGGCGATGTTGCTGCCCACAGATAGTCAGCGGCTGCACCTGCACTCACAAATGGATGCCACCGTCACTCTGGCGCTGGCCGACGAACACGATGCTGTCGTTGTCCCGAAAGACGCCGTGGTGCGTGTGAATAATGAGCCCTGTGTGATGTTTCAGCAGGACCCTGATCAGCACAAATTCGTCAGACTTGCAGTCACTCCCGGAGAGGTGCACAACGGCGATGTCCAGATCCTTGCGGGGCTCTGCCACGGAGATCGAATTCTGCGTAATGCAGCGTCAAATATCGAATAGCAGGTAACTCCGAAAACGCGGCATGCAGTGGTGTCGCGTTTTATTCTCCGGGATTCACTTCAGATCGCAAAGGCCGCCACGCTGACTCGGCCACGCTGCAGCAACCATGGGCTGTTGCCCGAGGTTGCTGCAGGCAGATTTCGATGCTCATTTATCAGCGTCTGACTCAGTGAATATCAAGCAGGCGCGGGCCAAGCACGTCGAACTTCGGGGTGATTCCGAGACCGGGGCTGTTGCCTGCCTCCATGTAGCCATCGACACGCGTGGGCGCGTTATGGGCAGTGCTGACTGTGACATAGCTGTTGAAATCAGTACTTGTGAACCGGAACTCTTCAGGAGTGCTGTGAGCGAGGTGTGCGATCGCCGCAGTTGTGATGTCCCCACCCCAACTGTCTTCCAGGGTCATCGCGATTCCCATGCTGACGCAGAGATCACGTACCTGTCGGGTTTTTGTCAGCCCCCCAAGTTTGCTGATTTTCAGGTTGACAACATCCATTGCCAGATCGGATTTGGCACGAAGCAGCATGTCCAGACCATCCACATTTTCATCAAGTACAAAAGGGTGATCTGTGAGTCTGCGAACGGAGAGGCATTCCTCATATGTCAGGCACGGCTGCTCGATATACACGTCGAGGTTTTTGACGGCCCGGACAACACGAACTGCCTCATGCTGAGTCCAGCCGGTGTTGGCGTCTGCTACAAGGCGGTCAGATGGCAGAAGCATGGCGCGTACCGCATGAATCCGCTCAATATCGGTATCGGGATCACCCCCGACTTTCAGCTGAAATCGCGTGTAGCCCTGCGCTCGATAGGCAGCAACCTTCTTCGCCATCTCATCCGGAGACTCCTGAGAAATCGCCCGATACAGGCGGACCTTGTCGCCAAAACGACCGCCCATCAGCGTGCAGACCGGCAGACCACAGGCCTGTCCAAGAATGTCCCAGCAGGCAATGTCGATCCCGGACTTAACGTAGGGATGCCCCTTCAGTGCCGCGTCCATCCGATGATTCAACTGCTGCAACGCGCGCGGATCCCAGCCCAGAAGATGCGGCCCCAGTTCACGTACTCCAGCCCGAACTCCATCCGCATAAGCTGGCAGATAGAACGGGCCCAGTGGACAGACTTCCCCGTAACCGGTCAAGCCGCAATCGGTTTCCACGCCGATGATCGTGCTGTCAAAAACCGTGACAGACTTACCGCCAGACCATTTGTAAGTGCCTTCGCTGAGAGGCAATTCGACACGGTGTGCAA
This sequence comes from uncultured Planctomycetaceae bacterium, assembly GCA_903871805.1. GTDB lineage: Bacteria > Planctomycetota > Planctomycetia > Planctomycetales > Planctomycetaceae > SXXK01. Next base: position 14,299 of record CAIQIE010000213.1, read on the forward strand.
AAATTCGACGAATCTTCATTCGAAAAAGTTTCCGGAAGAGAGAAAAGACATTGGAACAACTGAGGCGTCCTCAGCCACTTACAACTTTTGATTCCAGCCACTGCAGAAATAATTTCGGAACATCGACCTGACAGGCTTGCTGAAGCCCACGCCAGCCCGGAACCGCATTCACTTCAATGACCCGGGCAAATCCCTCACCATCATACATCAAATCCACGCCCGCAAACACAGTTCCCGTGACCCTTGCCGCCTCACGTGCCAGATAAAGCTCGTAATCCAGCGGTTGATGGGGCACTCCAGTACCATTCTGGGAAATGTTCGCACGGAACTCGCCAGCCTGAGGAATGCGTTTCATCGAACCAAGCAACTGTCCATCCAGCAATAACAGACGCAGATCAAATCGAGGACCATTCAAAAACGACTGGAGGTACAACACTGCTCCAATTCGCTCCAGTGCCCGAAACACCCGCATGGCAATCTCACGGTCCGTCACTCGAACAATGCCCCGTCCCTCTGCTCCAAACAAAGGCTTGACCACGACATCCTGCCCCATTCGCTCCCATTGCTCCAACGCCGTCTCTGCCGATTCACACACTACTGTCGTCGGAACCGGAATTCCCGCCAGTGCCAGTTTCTGAGTCGTCAGGTACTTGTCCACTGCACACTCAAGTGCCTTCGGTGGATTCAGGACGGGAACGCCGATCGCTTCGACACCCGCCAGTAAATCCATTCTGGCAATGACCTGTTCAAGTGTGCCAGGTGGCATCGTTCGGACAATCAGGGCGTTAAAGGATGCCAGATTATGTTCACCGCAATGAATCTCAATCCTCCCGTCTGAAACTTTGGAAAACATCGATTCAAACGGCAGTGCCGTAATTTCATGGCCCCGTTCAACCGCAGCCTGACACAGAATTTTCACATACAGGCTGTCGGCCTGACCAAAGATTCCAAGACGCATTCATTCCTCCGTATTCGATCACGAAGATCACAGATCGCATTTTATGCATACCGACCTTTTGCACAACGCAATCAGGGATGACAAATCTCTCTGCATGTCCAGGATCGGGCGGCTGATTGACGAATCTGAATACTCCTCCCGGACGATCCTGAGAATCTTTTTGAGCCTGCAGGTCCGTGCCCGCCCGACAATCCGCGAATGCTCGTGTCCGGCATGCCTTCATGTTCTTATCAATGCAGACAAATAAAATGCGCCGGACTTTCGCATGCGCAACACGGTGACGAATGCACGGGCCCCAATCTGGACGTCCTCCGCTTTCAGATTCATCGCGATTAACGGGGAGCAGTCGGAAAAACGCTCATCGACAAGCTGGATCGGCCCCTCGAGGTGCGGTCAGTGATCAGCCACGCTCCACGACTCGCAGCAACAATCAGGCAATTCTCCATGGCTATTCCACGGCGGATTCCCGTGCTGTTTCCAATCACGTAACTTTGATCCAGCAATCAACACCCTTTGTCTTGCGTCCGGAAGCCCGGAAAAAAGCCAGAAACAGCAGGTACCACGAATGGTTTATGCTGAAATTGCATGGAAAGCACCGCCTTGTTCCGCCTTTGAACTGGCGGCTATGAAAGTGGTTCGCAGTGACTGGTCTGTCGTTGGACTGCAGCCTGTTCCCCAACAAATGGGCCAACAGGCGCCGCCCGGAGATCGGCGACTCACGGGATTTGAGACTGGCCTCAATGAGCAGCAACAATCGTCGAAAAAATTGAACATGCCGTAAAATGCAGTACGTAGGTTCACATTTTTACTACTACAGTGTGTTTTCATATATTGCCCATTCCACAGAGCCAATACCCACTCCATAGTGAAATTCCTGCAGGATGTCGCTCAAGGTGCAATGGGTACCTCGGACGCTGATGAATGATCCTGCAGTGTTATCTTCCGCCAGGAGACAGACATGTTCTTGAATCGAATCTGGATCATGAGTACCGCAATTTGTTTCGCTGCCGCCAGCCAGGGACTGGCCGATGAGACCGCGATGCCTGTTGAAGAGCCGATAACCTCTGCCGCAGTCAGTGCGCCTGCGAATGACGCAAAGGTGGTCAAAAAGCCGGCAGCAAAGACCGCCTCCCCCAAGTCGTCGAAGACCGCAAAAAGCACAGCAAAGAAGACGGACGACAGTGCCGCCAGGTCCACCGAAAAAACGACAGCAAAGCCCGCGGGAAAATCGTCCGCAAAGTCTTCGCCAAAAGCCAAAGCCAGGACCGCAGCGAAACCGGCAGCGAAATCTGCAGCAAAACCGACGACGAAAACTGCAGACAAGACTGAATCCAAAAAGCCATCTGCAAAACAGACGTCCAGCTCGGCGAAAACAAAACCGGCTTCTGCCAAATCTGCAAAATCCAAATCCTGACACTCCGCGTTTCCAGCGATCGTCCGTGACAGAAACCCTTCGAGATCACAATCGAAGGGTTTTTCAATTCTGATCCCTCCCAAATCACCGCGGATTTCGAATCTTTTTATCGCGTCCGAGGAACAGCAACCTCCCGTTGGACTCAGTCTGCGACACAGGCCCAGTCCGCGCACACAGGCCAGCGCGCGACAGGCAGTGATGTCTCCACGCGGTAACCGCAGGGGGAATGGGGGAATGGAGGCCATCCATCGATGCTTTGCACGAACACGATGGGGAGCATGGAACGGCGGACCGTGTCACTTCAGTCTGAAGGGCTGGCAGAAAATTGCCAGTGGCAAGCGCATCGCCGCTAACGGATTTTCAGACACACCCCGGAAAAGGTTGCAGACAATGTCAAACGAGAGATGGCTGGCCCCTTGCTTCCTTGTAATCACTGGAGCATAGAGAACACGTGTCACTGGTCACTGGACGTGACATGGCGAGAGGATGAGTTACAAACCATGGAGCGGCGTATGGCAGAAAATCTGGCGTGGTTGAGAAGGTTCAGTCTCTCGCTGCTTAAGCAGATATCCGATAAGCACAGCGTCGCCACGAGGAGGCGGATGTGTGGCTGGAGCGAAGAGTACTTGATGCAAGTCCTTGTGAGATCAGAAACTTAGTTTGCGCTCGCCCTGGGTTGTGGTCCGAGTTTGATTCAACTCCCATGTGCCGACAATGTTGCTCAAACGTGCCATTCGTGATCACCGTTTGAGTCCCGAAGAGTGTCCCGCGTTTCTGATCGGCAGGCGTATTTGTGAATAGGATAGCCACAACATCATGCGACTCAGATGTCTAATAGCCCAAGTGATACCTTTTGAAGATTCAGCGATTCATCCTGATCTGTAATGGTTTCGGCAAAAGTCGATTGTTCACTTCCCAGCAGCCAGAATAAGAGATTGTCGAAA
>CAIQIE010000214.1 GCA_903871805.1 uncultured Planctomycetaceae bacterium
ATTTTTCCGCTGCAGGTACTTTTCGATCAGCTTATTGATCTGCATAAATTCGCTGTCCGCGGCGACTCGGGCTTCGCTTTTGGTCCGCAGTGCAGTGACAAGGGCATCATTCACATTTGGGTAGGGGCTGTATTCTGCGCGAGTGATTCGGTCGAATTCCAGGGCATTGTCCATGGATTCTTCACCCACCTCCCGATGGTTCAGCAGCGAAGGCAGAACGATATCGGAAGTGACACCACGGGTTTGAGTACTGTCACCATTGACTCGGTAGAACTTGCTGATGGTCAGTTTGAGTGCGCCACGGTCCTGAGCGAAGAGGGACAGACGGTTTGCCACCGGAACGACGTTTTGGACGGTCCCTTTTCCGTGTGTTGTTTTGTCACCGACCACGATTCCGCGACGATAATCCTTGATCGCTCCGGCGAAGATTTCTGAGGCTGAGGCCGAGAATCGATTGCAAACGACAACCATTGGTCGTCGCCAGTAGACTTCGGCGTCTTCGTCTTCGTAGGTCTGAACGCTGTCGCCTGGTTCTTTGACCTGAACGACGGAGCCACGGGGAATAAACAGACCAGAGACTTCGATGGCTTCCTGAAGTGCTCCGCCGCCATTCCAGCGCAGGTCTACGATGAGCACATTGACGTCCTGCTTCTTGAATTCTTCAAGAACGGCTTTGACGTCTTTGGAGGTGCTTTTGAAGTCACCGCCCTGATTGGCGCCCTGAAAGTCCCGATAGAAAGACGGAATTCGGAGAATTCCGATGCGTGCGGACTGTCCGGGAATCCAGTCGCTGGTGTCGATGACCTTTCCTTTGACTTCATCTTCTGTGATTTTCACTTCGGTGCGGGTCAGTTCGTACTCTTCGATACCGCCGCCTTCTTTCATGACCTGCAGTTTGACTTTGGTGCCTTTTTTTCCGCGGATCATGTCGACGACTTTGGTCAGTTTCATTTCCACGACATCAACGTAATCAGCGACGGCATCGGCGGAGACACCGATGATCTTATCGCCTTTTTTGATACGGCCGTCGGCGGCAGCAGCGCCGCCCTGGATGACTTCTTCGACGGTGGTGTAACCATCTTCGTACTTTAGTCGGGCGCCGATGCCTTCCAGCTTCAGCTTCATGGTGGTTTCGAAGTCATTCAGTGTCTGTGGTGACATGTAGCTGGAATGAGGATCGAGACAGTGTGTCATGGAGGACAGATAGAGTTCGAGAACTTCGTGGGCTTCTGTCTGGTCCATGAAGACCTGATTGGTGCGGTAGCGGGTTTTGAGTCGCTTGCGGGCATCGTCGAGATCTTTATCTTCGAGTTTGAGCATCAGCAGATCGAACTTGATGCGTTTGCGCCATCGTTCGTCCAGTTCGGCATCCGTGGTGGCCCATGCGAGATCGTCTGCATTACGCGGGATTTCTTCGGTGACCGTGAAGTCCTGCTCCGCGTCAATTTGAGCCTTGATGCGTTCGGCGCGGGCTGTCATGCGTTCGCGGAATTTTTCAAAAACCGTGCCGGCAAACTGGACGTCACCCTTAAGAATCCGGTCATCGAGGGAGGACTTATCCTTTGCGAATTCGTCGATGTCGGACTGCAGGAAGTACAGTTTCTGGGGATCCCAGATTTCGATGTACCGCTTGAAGAGTTTTTCGGCGAGGGCGTCGTCGATCTGAGGATGGTTAATGTGCCTTGAAGACACCATTGACGCCACCATCTGAGCTGTTTTTCCGTCATCGGCAGACAGCGTCACCTTTTCGCCCGCACAGGCTGTCCCGTGCAAACGGGGCATCAGGGCCAGGGCAGTCAATAAAGAAAGCCGCAAAGCCCGGTTCAGCGTCGTCATTGTATTGTCCCTTCGACAGTCGGACGGGCGGGAAACGTCTGATCCCGTCCGCATCACCCGCAGAATTGAAATCAGTCAATGCCGGACGCGGGAAAATTGCCCCCGGCAGAAATCTGTTAAGGATAGTAGACCACTTAGGGCAAACCAGGCAAGGTCGGCTGCGTCTGCTTCGGACGCCTTTGCAGAACTTCCCGGCACTTTTCCCATGGCATTGTTGCCGTTATTCGCCTGCCGACCTACAGGATTTCCGAAATTCATCGAATTCGGGTTAAAACATCCCGATTCTGCGGCGGAAGAGTGCGAAGAAAAGCCCGAGCGCTGGATTACCGGGGCAATGCTGTTCTGGGCCGGGCTGAACGAATCGTCATGGTTTTGAGAAACTGATCGGGCACACCATTAAACAGCATTGCATCCTCTTCCGCGTGAGAAAAGAGCAGCGAATACTGTTCTCCTGAGCGTGCACTGCACAGGTAATAGTCCCAGACAACGGTTTGAGGTTTCGGTGTCTGGGTGTCGGCTGTGGCGGGCTGCTGCTGCTGACTGGTGGCTACCAGAGTCGTGGCCTGAACGTGATGAATACGCCAGCCCCCGACATCGGACTCGACCGTTGATCGAGTAATCTGCCCCTGTCTGGCGGTAAGTTTTCGTTCAACATCGGCCAGAAATTCGTCTTCCGCAGTGAATTTTCCGGGACTGAGTTGCGCGGCCGGGGCCAGGTTGCACTGCGCGATCAGGGATCCGTTGTGCAGCATGCGAAGAATGACGAGATCGGCAGTTTCGTGAAAGACGTGCCAGTCTCGATTATGCAGCAGCAATAGTCTCCATGGAGTCACCAGGGTCAGCAGCAACAGTCGCTGTTCGGGGAATTGTGCAGGAATGGCTTCCGGCAGTTTTGTGACCGGCTGCGCGAGTTCCTGGGACCATTCGATACTGGCGGTGACATCCAGCCCGGCGCTGACGGAACTGGCGCTGCGTTTTTCCTTCATCACGGCAGACAGACTACGGACCATACCGTCCGTTCGCTGGTAGGTGAGTGTGCCTTTGAGAGTGATGTCTGTGGCCGCGCCGGACACAGCCCCCTGCCCCTGACAGTCAAAGGTGATGAGGGCCTCGGTCGGGGTGAGTTTTTCGAGTTTGCAAATGACAGTTTGGGTGATGAACGCATCGACCCCTGTCAGCATCGCGAGCACCCATGTGCCGGCATTCCATGTTTCTCCGCTGTTTGTCAGCTGACGGGAGGGAAACAGGCCGGCGACAGCCAGCGGGTCGCAGGCGAACTGCAGCAGGTCCACCTGAGGCCTGGTGAGTCGGATTTCCGGACTGTATTGCAGCAGTTGACTGTCTTTTCCGTAGAGGTAGACCAGATTGGACTGTGATGGAAGAGCAGTTTTTCTTTCCGGGTCTTTTCCGACCGTTGTTGCCGTTTGGGCCACGTTATATCTGCGTGCGGCTCGAAGAGTGAAGGAACCATCTTCGCCGGAGGGGAATTGTCGTTGTTCAAAATCAAAATTTCCCTGAGCGTTCAGCTGGAATTCTGAGGTTCCGGACGCTGACGGCGTTGCAAGCTTTCCTTCGAGCCGCATGGCATAGCGAATTCTGGTGGTGATATTCGGGCGGATGACGGGCGTGAGTGTGATGGTCTCGTCAGGTTTTACTGGGGAATCCTGGCCGGTGGAGAGTTCTGGCAGCAAGGCAACTGCTCCGCATGCCAGCAGAAAATCTCTGCGTCCGGAACAGGCAGGAAATCGGGGCTGGCGGAGACTGACGACCATTGCTGAAATTCCATGATTTAAAGAGACAGACTGCTGAAGTCTTACCCGCACACGCGGATTTTCGTCAATTGCAGGTTTGCGGCACGAATGGAGGGCGTGCTGTCGGTTTCGCATGAGATGAGTCAGAAGTTGTCCATTGGTGGCGGTTGAGCCGTAGCAGGCAACTGCGTTCTGTTGAGTGGGCTTTTTCATTCCCGGTTGGCAGGTATGGAGGCCGTTGATGGTGCAGTGTTTCGGGAAATCGTTAGACTAAATGGTATGGAATACTGGCAGGCGTGTTTGATTGTTTGTCCGGCAGCAGCGATTGGTGGCGCCATCAATTCAGTAGCGGGGGGCGGTACGCTGGTGACGTTTCCGGCACTGATGCTGGTACTGGAGTCACTTGGCGGATCTGCGGGCACGGCCATTCTGGCCAATGGCACAAATACTGTGGCTCTTGCGCCGGGGGCGTTTTCCGGTTCGTGGGGATATCGCCGTGAGCTGAAGCAGCTGGGCCGATGGGCACGTTGGCTGGCAATTCCCAGCCTGATCGGTGGAATACTTGGTTCGCTGCTGGTGGTTTACAGCCCGGAATCTTCTTTCCGGGCCATGATTCCATGGCTGATTGGTCTGGCGACGGTGTTGTTTATCGTCCAGCCGCGACTGACGCCTCAGGTTGCGGTGACCGAGAATCCTCAGGGGCAGAGTCGCCGATTTCGGAATTTGGTGTTTCTGCTGCAACTGCTGATTGGGATTTACGGCGGCTACTTCGGAGCAGGCATTGGTATTTTGATGCTGAGTTCGCTGAGTTTGCTGAATCTCGGGACGATTCATCAGGTCAATGGACTAAAGACGGTGCTTGCCGGCCTGATCAACGGTGTGTCGGTGGTGGTTTTTATTGCGAATGGCAAGGTGGACTGGTCACTGGCGGTGCCAATGATTGTTTCGGCGATGCTGGGGGGCTGGCTGGGAGCGGTATGGGCCAGGCGTCTGGACCGTCGGGTGGTGCGGCGAGTGGTGATTGGCATCGGGATCACGCTGACGGTGTGGTTTTTCGGCCGAATGTTGCTGCTGGCGTAATTCTTCGTTATTGGGCGTTTTGGGGGGACTCGCTTGTCCGCCTTGTCCTCTGGAATGCAGTCGGGGGGCTGAGAGCTGCAGGTACCCACCTGGCAGTGCGCGATGGCCGCAAGATTTTCCAAAGAAGCCGGGATTTACCGGGAATGGGCTGTTCCCTTAGAATTCGGGGGTTGCTCTGGAGGCCGAAGAAAATCCCCCAGGGCGATGGAGGACGCGACCGACAAAAGTCAAAGTGGCGGGCATTCACCAATGCCGCCTGCCGGATTCTCTGTCATTGACGAGGCTGGCTGAGGCACACTGGGGCGTTCTGGTCATATTTGTCGGGGGGTGAACATGGAAGGCCGGGCTCTGGTGTTGGGGGTTCGGCGTGAAACCGGAGTTCAGGGATGAATCAGATTTTTTCTGCCGCTGGTATGGGGTACTTTGATCAGTTGTTGCTTGCGCAGTCGGCTGCGGATGCGGCTGTGGTTGCGCCGGACGTTTTGCAGCAGTTGAAGGGCGTCCTGGAGACGGACTTCAGCGCGGCGATGATGACCCGCGTGTTGACTCACTGGGTTCCGTCGATTCTGGCCGCCCTGATTGTCTTTCTGGCGGGGCGTATGTTGTCCCGCGTGGTAACGCGGATGATTGATCGGGCAGCACGAACAGCCCGGATGGATGAGACGCTGGCGCGGTTTGTGGGCAATGTGGCATCGATCGGGATGCTGATGGTAGCCTGCATCGCTTCGCTGGGTTGCCTGGGTGTCGACACAACGTCGATGAGTGCAGTGCTGGTGGCGTCTGGATTTGCCATTGGCATGGCGCTGCAGGGGTCATTGAGCAACGTGGCTTCGGGTGTGTTGCTGGTGTTTTTTCGTCCATTTCGGGTGGGCGATCTGATTGAGGTGAATAGCGTCCAGGGTAAGGTCGTTGAGATTCAGATTTTCAGCACGATTCTGTTGAGTCCCGACAATGTGCGAATTGTGCTTCCGAACGGATCGATTACCAGCGGCATGATACGCAACCTGTCTGCCGAGCCGACGCGGCGGATCGATCTGGTGATCGGCTGCAGCTACAATGATTCTTTGCGGGAAGTGCGTGCCTTGCTGGAAGAAGTGGTAGCCTCAGAGTTGAAGATTCTGCCAGTGCCCGAGCCTGTCATTGCCGTTTCGGAGCTTGCTGAGAGCAGCGTGAATTTTGTGGTCCGTCCGTGGGTGAACAGTGCGGACTATCATACCGTAAAATTCAACCTGACAGAAAAGATCAAGCTGGGATTTGATGAGCGTGGTCTGACGATTCCGTTTCCGTCTCGGGACGTGTTTGTGCATCATTCCGGCGGTCCGATGTCGATTCCGATTCTGGATGCAGCGGCTGCTGCGGCCTGATGACTGTCTGGGATGCTCATGAAGTCAGCGCCTTCCGCAATTCCTCATGACCTTCAGCGGATGCTGCAGGCTTCGATGGACCAGCATGTGCAGGGGGCGGAAGGAGTATTGGTTGCGGTGTCCGGCGGGCTGGACAGCATGGCGTTGATGCATGTGATGGTGGAGAGCGGTCTGAGTGCTGATCGGCGGGTGGTTATCGCGCACCTAAATCATGGGCTTCGTGGAGCGGAGAGTCTGCGGGACGCGGAGTTGGTGCGCAGTGAGGCGGGGCGGCTTGGGCTTCCGGCTGAGATCGCGTCATTGACCGACGATCAGTTGCAGCAGCGCGCTGATGGAACTCTGGAAGAGGCCGCGCGCAAGGCTCGTTATGAATTTCTGCTTCGAGTGGCACGGGAGCAGCAATTACCGGTGATCCTGACGGCTCATCATGCGGCGGATCAGGCGGAAACGGTTCTGCACCATATTACCCGGGGCACGGGATTGAGTGGTTTACGGGGGATACCGGTCAGTCGTCGCTTAACGGCGGATGTGCGACTGCTGCGACCGCTGCTGGCTGTGGCACGAGAAACGATGGAGGACTATGTTCGGGAGCGTGGGATTCCGTATGGAGTGGATTCCACCAATGTGGATTCTCGGTATACGCGGAATCGAATTCGGCATGAGGCGTTGCCGATGCTCCGCAGGCTGCTGAATCCATCGCTGGATGCGGCCCTGAATCGTTTGGCGGTTCAGGCCGGGGAAATGGTGGAATGTCTGGATCTGTTGTCCGAGGACCTGTTACGTCGCTCGGTACTGCAGGCAGATTCTGTGATATGTCGGCTGGACAGTGAGGTACTGCGGACGGTACCGGAGGTTGTGCTGCGGCACGCGCTGATCCGGCTGTGGGACAGGCTGGGCTGGCCACGTCAGCGGATGAGTTCTGAGCACTGGTATCGTCTGGCGGGATTGGTTCGCGAGCCATCAGCGATCACGCTGCCGACAGGGATTCAGGCGGAAGTGCGCGAGCGGTTGCTGATCCTGCGAGTGGGTGAAAAAAAGGGGAGACATTCTGCTGTTTCGGAAACGTAGCAGAAAGGTAGAACGTCCCCCCGTTGCGGCTGTCTATTTTGCGAGGATCTGCTGAACCTTCTGCATGGCAGTTTTGGTAGCTATGGCTTTGGTATCAGCGACTTTCACGGGTGTAAAGCCCTGGCGTTTGCTTTCGTCGGCGGCTTCCATGAAGGCGTAGAGATCGATGGTTTCTTCGGCGGAGACCGGAGGTGTGCCGGTGCGATAGAATTTTACGATCTCGACGACCAGAGGTTTGTAACCGTCGTAGGGACCGACCTGAGCCGAGCCTTTTGTTCCGAAGGCCGTGCCACCGTAGGGAGCGCTGCCGCTGCGAATCCCGCGGAAGGTGCCGATACGGCCATCTTTCCAGACGCCGGTGACTACGTCAAAGTCCTTTGTTGAAGTGCGGGTTACGGTTTCGACACCGGCTCCCATGACAGTGAACAGCGTTTCGCAGCCGTGGATACCGTACCAGAAGAGATCGGGGTGAGTGGCTTCGAGGCTGCAGGGTGAATAGGCATCGCAACCGGTGACATCGCCGATGGAGCCATTTCGAACGGCCTGGGCCGCGGCGGCAAATCGCAGGGACGAGGCACTGAACACTGGCGTGTTGTAGTGTTTTGCGAGTTCGTAAATGGCGATGGCATCGGCAAGAGAGCCGGCCACGGGTTTGTCGATGAAGACGGGTTTTCGGGCTTTGAGAACGGGGATGACCTGTTCGAGGTGAGGCCGACCGTCATTGGTTTCGAGGAGCACGGCATCAACCTGACTGATCATCGCGTTGAGGTCATCAATGACTTCGACACCGAGTGCCTTAATTTTGACCGTGTAGTCAGGGACGCGTTTGGTGCTGCTTTCGATATCCGGGCTGCCCTTGGGGTAGACGAACACGACTTTGCAGCCACCGAGCTGCGGGTCATCGGCTGCGGCCTTGTTAAGGAGTTCGGCGAAGGCGAGGCAATGCGACGTATCAAGACCGATCATACCAATGCGAAACTGTCCGGGTTTTTCGTCTGCGAGCGAGGACGGCAGCAGGTTCAGCAGCAGACAGAGACTGGCGATAACTGAATAGGCGAGATGTTTCACTGGCTGGAAGTCCTTTGGTACGAGGAAAGACGACGGACGTGGCGAACCGCGGAATCAGACGCGTTTCCGCAGGGATATCACGGCAGGGAACTCCGAAAAACCGGGAATTCGGTCCCGGAATTCTGTAATCCCTGACACATCACTTCATAAGGAACGGACTGAACGATAATCTTTACGTATGTCTTTTGCATCACTCAGCGGTCGGCGAATTCTGGTGACGGGCTCTTCCACGGGAATAGGGCGCGCCATTGTGTTGGAGTGCGCGCGGGCTGGAGCGGACGTCATCATCAACTGTCGGAGGTCGCAACTGCTGGCGGAACAGGTGGCGGCGGAAGCGCGGGAAATCGGGGTTCGGGCTGACGTGCTGTACGCGGATGTTGGTGACGCTGATGATCGCGAGCGGCTTTTGCAGACGTCGTTTGCGGGAGGGCATGTTGACGCGCTGGTGAATAATGCCGGAGTGGATTTGCTGACAACGGACCTGCGTTCCGCGTCGTTTGCTCAAAAGCTTGGTGAGCTATGGCGAGCGGACGTCACGGGGACTGTTGAGCTTTCACGAGCTTTCGGAAAGCGATTTTCAGAGGCGGGGTCGGGAGTGATTCTGACGGTTGGCTGGGACCAGTCGGACCGGGGAATGGAAGGTGACAGTGGCGAGCTGTTCGCCGTAGCAAAGAACGCGGTCATGGGGTTTACCAGATCGCTGGCAGTCAGTCTTGCGCCGCTGGTGCGGGTGAATTGTATCGCACCCGGCTGGATTCGAACGGCCTGGGGCGAGACCGCCGGCGAATACTGGCAGCAGCGTGTGATGAGCGAGACGCCGTTGAAACGCTGGGGTGAGCCGCAGGATATCGCAAATATGGCGCGGTATCTGCTAAGCAACGAAGCCTCTTACATTACAGGTCAGGTATGGAATGTGAATGGTGGGGCTGTGCGATAGTGGCGGGGAGCTGCCCGATGTGTGCTGGTGTCCTGTGAGGCGCCGTCGCACTGAAGAATGATCGAGGGGAATTTTTCACGCTCAGAAGCGGGATTCGTTGTGGTGCGTTTGTGGAAGAAATGACGTGACGAAAAGAACGTACTTGTTTGTCACTGGTCGGCTTGCGGAGGTCAGTCTTCGGGAAGTGCTGGAAACGGTGTCCGCGAAAGCCGGCTTTGACTACGAGATAGCAGTACCCGGCATTCAGGTTGCTGCGTTGATGCATGTAAGTTTGCTTCGTCGACGGCTGACGGTACCGGAGCATATAGAGCGAGTGATCGTCCCGGGATGGTGTCAGGGCGATCTGGCAGAGTTAACGGAGCACTTTGGGAAGCCCTTTCAGAAGGGGCCTCGAGACCTGAATGATCTTCCGGAGTACTTTGGTGTTGGCAAACGCCGGGCGGCCGATCTAAGTCGGTATTCGATCGAGATTATTGCCGAGATCAACCATGCAACGCGGATGCCGCTGGAGGAGATTCAGCGGCAGGCGCGTGCGATGGTGAGTGCCGGAGCGAATCTGATTGACATCGGGGGCGTTCCGGGGGAAAGCAGTCCGCGGATCGGTCAGATTGTTGCGGCACTGCGAGATGAGGGGATACGGGTTTCGATTGACAGTTTTGATGAGCGCGAGGTCGGACAGGCTGTTCGGGCGGGGGCGGAGCTGATCCTCAGCTGCAATCACACGAATGTGGACTGGGTATCAAAGCTGGGAGTGGAGGTCGTCGCTATACCGGATTCTCCGCAGGATCTGGAATCTCTGGACCGGCTGGTCGAGCAACTGGAGCGGAACGGCTGCCGATATCGACTTGATCCGATTCTGGAACCCATTGGTGTGGGGTTTACGGCATCGCTTGACCGTTACATGACAGTTCGTCGTCGGTATCCTGAGTGTGCGATGATGATGGGTGTTGGTAATGTGACCGAGTTGACGGAGGTGGATTCCGCGGGGGTGAATATGGTGCTGGCGGCGGTGTGCGAGGATCTGGGGATTCAGAGCATTCTGACGACTCAGGTGATCAACTGGTGTCGCACGGCGGTCGCGGAGTTTGATGCGGCGCGGCGACTGGTGCACTATGCTGTGGCAGCGCGGACGATTCCCAAGCATTTAAATTCTGCGCTGGTGATGCTTCGGGATTCCCGACTGCGTCAGATGTCGGATGAGGCACTTCGGGCGGTGGCAGGTTCACTTCGGGATCCGAACTATCGGATTTATGCGGAGCGAGGCGAATTGCATCTGATGAATGGTGACGGTTACTGGCATGGCAGTAGTGCGTTTGTGTTATTTGAAGATGCCATGCGGAAAGCGAAAGAGCTGCGACCTGCCTCCGGTGTGAGCGCGGAGCATGCCTTTTATCTTGGATACGAACTTGCACGAGCTGAGGTCGCACTGCTGGCTGGAAAACAGTATGTTCAGGACGAACCCATGAATTTCGGGCTGCTTGGGGCAGTGCAGGCATCGTCGTCGTTGCATTAGCGGTATGGTTAAAGTTCTGATGCTGTGTTTGCTGAAAATGAAAGGCAGAAGATATGCTGAAGTCTGAATTGATTCATCCAAAAATTTCTGAAGTGCTGGCAAAGGCCGGGCATAGTTCGAAGATTCTGATTGCCGATGGAAATTATCCGGCGTCTTCGGCGATTGGTCCGAAGGCAGAACTGGTGAGTTTGAATCTGGCGCCTGGCCTGGTCACTGTGTCGCAGGTTTTGCGAGTCCTGCTGACTGCGATTCCTGTGGAAGCTGTCAGCACCATGGGAATGCCCGAGGACGATCCCTATCGGCTTCCTCATGATCCGCCGGTATGGAATGACTATCGTTCGATTCTGTCGGCGGCGGGGCTGGCGATTGAATTGCAGCCGATTTCACGATGGGAATTTTATGACGCAGTGGATTCCCGCGATCATGTGCTGACGATTCAGACTGGTGATCAGTCGCTTTGGGCGAACCTGCTGCTGACGGTTGGGGTTCGCAAGGCCGGACTGTGATGGTGGGTTGTCAGGGACGCAGAGGGAATCTGTATCGATGCCGTATGAACGAATAGAGTCCCTGTCAGACCCGCGACTGGACATTTTTCGCAATCTGAAAACCACCAATGCTACCAGGGATTCCCGGCTTTTTGTTGCTGAGGGACCGACGGTCGTGGAGCGGGTGTTGAAGAGTGGTTTTGAAGTGCGGAGTATTTTGATCAGTGATCGGAAGTTTGCCGGTTTTGAAGGACGGCTGCCCACTGGTGTCCAGGTGTTTCGACTGCGACAGGATTTGGCCGAAGAGTTGGTGGGATTTGCGTTTCATTGCGGTGTGATCGCCAGCGCAGTGAGACGCCCTGCCCCGGCGATGTCTGACTGGATCCCCGGGAGCGGGCCATCGTTGATTGTGGCTGGTGACCGGATTACGGATCCGGAAAACGTCGGGGCATTGATTCGGATTGCATCGGCCTTTGGAGCCTCGGGTGTTATTTTTGGTGACGGTTCCGCAGATCCGTTTTCGCGTCGGGTTCTGCGAGTTTCTATGGGGAATGGTCTGTTTCTGCCTGTCGTGGAAACGGCCGACCTTTCGGCGACTCTGGAAACACTGGTCAGGGACTTTGGATTTCGAATCTGTCTGACGCTGCTGGATCCGGCGGCGTTTGCGTTATCGACGTTTCGGTTTCCGGAGCGGACCGTCCTGGTTCTTGGGAACGAGTACGACGGGATATCGGATGCGATCCAGTGTCTGCCGTCGGATCGACTGACGATTCCCATGCTGAATGGTACGGACTCACTGAACGTGGCCATTTCATCGGGCATCTTTCTGCATCAGTATCGCAGTCATTACCCCGGGGGACATGCTTGAGCGGGTCGTGTTGCAGTGGCAAGTCAGTATCAAACGCGTCATTCACAGCGTCAGCGCGTGTATCGCATTTGCTGTTGGGGGCCAGACTGTCTGGAAAAAAAACGTTGCCGAGGGTCGACTCTGGAAATGATGAATTTCCGGGGTTTTTGCAGTGAATTGGGCGTCGATGACTTAATCCTCAAAGAAAATCGGACGAATCTGTGAGGAATCCGAACGAAATTCGCTTGCGTTTTGATGGCAAATGGGTGAATTTCGGGCTTGGTTCCGTATCAAACTACCGTCGGCGAAAACGCATGCGAGCCATTGATTACCTGCAGGAATTGATTTCATTTCCCAGTGTCAGTTCGGAGTCCAATGTCTCTGTTTCTGATTGCGTGGAGGACTGGCTGAAGGGATTTGGGTTTGACACTGAGCGTATCAATTATGTGGATGCGGCGGGGGTTACCAAATCGAATGTTCTGGCGAAGAAGGGGCCTTCGAAGGGATGTGGGCTGGCCTGGTTCGGACATACTGATGTTGTGCCGGTAAATTCCTGGAGCTTCCCGAAATCCGGTCCATGGCAACCGTGGCTTGAAAATGGTCGCGTATACGGTCGCGGTTCCTGTGATATGAAGGGGCCGATTGCGTGTATGTTATCGGCGATTGCTTCGCTGGACGGTTCATCACTTGCAGCGCCTTTGTGGTTTGCGGTAACGGCGGATGAAGAAATCGGCATGCCTGGTGCCAGGACGGTTGTCGAGCGATCACAGATGTATCGCGACATCGTGTCAGGTCAGACGCGTTCCATCATAGGAGAACCAACGGGATTGCAGGTTGTTTACGCGCACAAGGGGGGACGGTCAGTTCGTGCAACGTCTGTGGGGCGTGCTGCCCATTCCAGCACCGGCCTTGGAGTGAACGCGAACCTGGCGTTGATACCTTTTCTGGCTGAGGTGCGGCGGTTGCATGAAGAGCTGGAGACATCTGCAGCGTGGCACGATGCAAGGTTTTCTCCGCCGACTCCGACGATGAATCTGCTGATTCGGGATGCGAATACGGCGATGAACATTACCTCCGCGATGTCCCAGTGTACGCTGTACTTCCGGCCGATGCCCGGGCAGGACGCGGATGGTATGGTTGATCGGATTCGCCGGCTGGCGGAGGCCAGCGGTCTGGACTTTGAAGTGATGTTTGCGGGCGAGCCGCTCTGCAGTGATCCTGACGGTCCATTTATACGGGAGTTACTGAAGCTGAGTGGTTCGGAACGAGCAGAAACGGTTTCGTACGGCACGGACGGTGCCGTGTTTACCGAGTTGCGTGATATCGCGGTTTGGGGTCCCGGCAGTATAGCGCAGGCGCATACAGACGACGAGTGGATCAGTGTGGAGCAACTGGAGCGTGGCACAGAATTGTATCGTCAGGCGATAGTGCGATGGTGTGGCTGACTGACGCGTCCTGTTGATGACCTTGCATAGTGGCTGCCAGTTCGCTGGCCGTTATTTTTTCTGTCGCTGGTAGATTTCTGTAAGCACGTCTTCGACTGTGCGGAATTTCTTCCCTGGCTGCATGACAGTCTCGATGCGTTCACGAGCATCCTGAGGTGAGTGACCGACGCTGAGAAGAGCTTCGTAGGCTTCTGACATCAGATCCGACGGAAGATCGGCGGCTTCGGGAATTCGGCTGGCGATCATCAGGGCGAACTTGGTCATTTTTCGGCGCAGTTTGGCGACGATTCGTTCGGCCATGGCGGGGCCAATTCCTGGCAGCGTGCTGAGATTTTTGACATCCTGTTCTTCGATGGAGACGGCAATTTCCCGAACTGGTCGCACCATGGCGCGCAAGGCCTTCTTGACGCCGACGCCATCGACGGAACAGATTTGCTCAAAGAACTCCAGTTCGGCTTCATTCATAAAGCCGATCATGCGGGGCGTTAATCGGCCCTGTTGAGGATTGCCGTCGAGGTATTCGATCGTGCGCAGACTGACTTCCGAATTGAGGCGGGACTGCAGTTGTCGCCGAACGACATCCGGCAGCAGAACTTCGTACTCAAATCCACCGATGCGAATTGAAGCACAGCTTTCATTCAGGCCAACGAGCAGACCATTAATTCGTGTAATCATGTGAGGGAACTCTGTTAACCAGACTGAGGAAACTTTGGAATGAGAGCGGTTCGAACAGTGTCCTGTTTGACTCGGCCAGCGTGTGTTGGCATGCGATTCCGCACGGAGATACGTTACGGAGATACATGGTGCAACGGGCGCTGATGCATGGAGGCTAAGCACGTGAAAGCAGCAGGTTTCAGTACTGAGTGGCAGATTATGACAGAGAAGACTGAGTTTCGGGAGAGCGGATTCAGGGAGGAGTGTGCATGGGAATCAATTGATCCTGTGCGAAGTGCCGGTCCTGAAGAAGGAGTTTTGTCTGATCACTGAGTTATTCACCGAGTTATTCGGCGTTGAGGTACGGCTGGAAATCGGTCAGGCGGCGAAACGTATGGAATGATAGAGGCAGAGAGCGACAGCAGACGCATCCGCAACGTCATGGGGTTCCGGCAGTTCAGCCAGCCGCAGTTCGGCTCGTATGGCGTGTTGCATTTGTTCCTTGGGGGCACGGCCGCTGCCCGTCAGTAATCGTTTAATCTGCGTGGGCGAGTACTGAATCAGCGGGACAGAGGCCTCGGCAATTGTCATCAGGATTGCCCCGCGTGCCTGAGCCAGAAGTAATGAAGACTGCACATTTCGGACATGCGAAAAGACCTGCTCGACAGCAACGGCTTCGGGTTTTAGTTCCTGCAGCACTTCGCGGAGACCTGTGCCGATTTCGAGGATTCTATGGTGGAGTGAGCGTCCTTTAGTGGACTGAATTACCCCGCCTTCTCGCAGGACAGGGCCGCGAGCTGTGCGTTCAATCAGGGCATAGCCCGTACGATTCAGGCCCGGGTCAATCCCCAGATAGCGAATCTGCGACGGCAGAAGATTTCCGGGAGGTATTTCCTGAGACATGGTGGGCTTTCATGACTGTCAGCAGAACGACAACGGCGCGAGACGGGGAAAAAGTCGGACAGAGTCTGTGTGGATCAATTGCAGAAAACGGGGTAGGACGCAGAGGGCCAAAGAGTGTCGTCTTGCAGGCTGAGATTCACGGGGAATTGGAATTCGCGGGGCGATACATCAGAACCACCGCATCGGCGGAAAGCGATTCCCCTCGGCCGACGGGACCGACCTTTTCGCCGGATTTGGCTTTTACGTTGACTCGTTCCGGCGAGACGCCAAGGAGTTCAGCAAGACGATTGCAAATTTTCTGCTTCCATGGCCCCATTCTGGGCCTTTCGGCGTGGATTGTGCAGTCGAGGTTGATCAGGCACCACTGGCTGGCGCAGAGCTCACCGACAACAGTTTGCAGCAGTTTTGCAGAGTCTGCATTTTTCCATGTGTCGCTGGTATTGGGGAACCAATCACCGATATCGCCACGTCCGGTTGCTCCGAGGAGAGCGTCGATGATGGCATGAATGAGCACATCTGCGTCACTGTGTCCATCCAGGCCGAACGTTGCATCGGTAATCTGAACACCACCGATCACCAGGGGTCTGCCGGAAATCGTGCGATGGGTATCATGACCCTCACCAACACGAAAGTTTTCGGCCAGCATGGAAGTCTCCGGAGCGTGTTTCTGAAGTTTGAATTGGGGGCAAATTGAGTAACAGGCCATGGGGCCGCTGCGGCATGTTAGTACAATTGTGGGTTTGGCGAAAACGGCGGTCCATTGAGGCGGAAACGGAATGCCGTTCGGGGGTGCGGAAGGGGCCGGGCAGTGATGGAAGTCGCTGAAACTGCCGAAAGATGGCGGCGGAACGAACTCTCGGGCTTCCCATTCCCCCTGACTTACCATTCTGCGGGTGTTCCTCCAATTCCGCCGTTGACTTGGAAAACCAGTGCAACCTAGCTTGTGTCATTGAGGGGACACATTAGAGACTGCGCATGGCCGGATGCTGAAGAGTTTGCCTGTCAGGCAGTAGGCTGTGTGTGTCCTTCTCGGAATCTGGTGTTTCCTGAGGCCGGTGCATCGTCCGCGGTGTTGCTCGAGCTTTCCATGTGATGCTGCGTGCCAGGTTTGGTGCAATGCTGATCAGGTCTTTCAAACACACGCAGAGTGTAATGTTGGCGTGATTGTTCCGAGAGTGTCCTGTTCTGAATGTATTTTTGGAAGATTTTCCCCATGGTCTGTTCCCGACGGAGTGCGATTGCGGCGCTGCTGATGTCAGCGTCCGGCTGCAATCTGTTTCGGTCTGTGGGAACGGAAGATTCTGTGCTGACGTCGCTTTTTCCGCGTGGAAAAGATCCAAACAGGGGGGACGAGGCATCGGGGCCGGTGCTGTCGCTGGTTCGCCTGGAAGCCAACATCGCAAGTCGTCCGATTGGTGATCCCAAAATCCGAAGGCTTGTCTGGGAAGAGTTGGATGAGAGTGGACTGATGACGCCGGAACAGCGTCGGACACTGAACGAGAGTGGATTTCGAATTGGTGTCGCAGGGAGTTCCACGCCGTGGGCATTGCAGAGTCTGGTCCGGGACGCATCCGCGGCTCGGCGAACAGGTGACGAATCGCAAAGTCCGTCGGCGGTGGATACTGTCCCGGGAGCCCTGGGACCATCTTTCACCCTGATGCCAAATGGCCAGAGTTATCTGGAAATACAGAGTCAGCTGGATGAGTCCCGACTACCGCTGGCTCGAATACCTCAGTTGTCAGTACTCAGGGATCGACAGGGATTGCGTTGCGTTTTTGAGTTGTCGGCCAAAGAGATTGCGGAAGACTGGGTGCTTCTGAATATTCTTCCGATTGTGTTTTCCGGCACATCAACTTTGCGATTAACGATTCAGGACAATACAGCAAAGCTCCCGGTGCGTCAGAACACGATTCCGCTGTACGAGCATCAGGTCACCGTCAGGTTATTGGCGGGCGAAGTTGCTGTCATTGGAAGATATGCAGCCGTGGGTTCCGACAGTTGGAACCTCGGAAATCTTTTCTTTGCACCTGATGAAGGCAGTTCTGCTACTGAGCGTATTCTGATGATCGGCATGTCCGGGATCGAGAAGCTTCGCGGACAGAGTGATCCCACATTTCGTCTGGGCGCCTACAACAAGTGATGTGATGGAAATATCTTCTGAAGCACCGTTGCTGCATGTTGTTCTGCATCAGCCCGAGATTCCTCAGAACACAGGAAACATCGGGCGAACCTGTGTGGCGATTGGGGCTCGTCTCTGGTTGATTCGTCCTCTGGGATTTCAGGTTGATGATACGTCACTGAAACGAGCAGGGCTTGACTACTGGCAGCATCTTGACTGGGAAGTAGTGGACAGTCTCAGCGATGTGACCCGGAAGATTCCTGATGCCCGCATTTGGTGTCTGACGAAAACCGCAACGCGAACGATCTGGGATGTGGAATTCCGGCGAGGAGACATTCTGTTGTTTGGCAGTGAGTCTCGGGGGCTGCCGGCATCCATTCTGCAGAACCAGCCGTTGCATAATCTTAGGTTGCCGATGAGAAGTCAGGTACGAAGTCTGAATTTGGCCAGTACGGTGAACACTGTAGCTTACGAAGCGGTTCGCCAGTTTGGCGGATTGCCCCTGGACTAGCCGGCAGGTTGAACATGCCTTGTTGCGTTCCAGGTTTGGTCGGCAGGTTTCGATCTGAACAGAAATTGTTTCGTGCGGATCAGGATTTTGCAGGAAATGCGGCGAATTGCCAAAATCGGGTTGCGATGGAAACCTCAGTTTTCTTGACAGAATGCTGATTCACCCGTAATGTTTTTCCCGAAGTGAGTGTCCCGGCAGCGTTTCTATTTTCCATGTCTGAGTGGTATGCTGCGGGTTTGTCGGTTTTCACCCGGTCGGGGACATGGGTTGGTGTTCTGTTCCATGGCCTGCGAGAATCGCGGGGTGCTGGTTTTTCTGCATGCGAGGCATCTGTCGGGCAGGCAGCGAATTTTGGCACTGGTTGGCTGAATGTGTTTTGGTGAAAGATTTGGCAGGAAGGTGTCTCCTCCCTTCTGCATTGTCAGGACTTGATCGGATGTGGAAAATGTCAGGCATTCAAAGATGCTGGGGAATACCGGTTTTCCTGTTGCTTTTCTGGACCTCGCGTGTTCAGGCGCAGCAAAGCTGGGCCGACGCAATGGTTGCTCCGCAAAGCCTTGATTTCGGTGTGATCGCCACTGGTGCGGAAGCCTTGAAGACCGTGACCGTTACAAACAGTTCCGGGGCGCAGGTTCATATTTCCAATGTCACCACAGCATGTCAGTGTGCCAAAGCCGGAAATCCATCGAAGACGCTGCTGCAGCCCGGTGAGCAGGCCACCATTGATGTTCGCATGGATACTCGTTCATTCAAGCAGAAACGCGACACGACTCTGACTATTCTCTTTGATGCTCCGCAGTTTGCAGAGGTACGTATTCCGATTTCTGCCTACATTCGGCAGGACGTCGTCATTGATCCGGGCAAAGTTGATTTTGGCAATGTTGTCTATCAGTCCGCTGGAAAGCAGACGTTAAAGATTTCTTACGCCGGTCGCGCCGACTGGAACATCAGGGATGTGAAGATTACTCATGAGTCTCTGAAAGCAACTTTGAGGGAAACAGCTCGCAATACACAGGCGGTCAATGGAATTAATGTGGAATATGAACTGGATGTCCTGTTGTCTGAATCTGCGAAAGTTGGTCGATTTGTGGACTACCTCACGCTTGTAACGGACGACTCACGAAATCCCAATGTACCGCTGATGGTTGAGGGTGTTGTTATTGCCGATATCATGGTTTCTAATCCCAGTCTTGGAGTACGGTC